>CAJQMY010000035.1 GCA_905479565.1 uncultured Candidatus Nitrosopumilus sp. | reverse complement strand
TATGTAGACGATGCTTCAGAGAAGTAGCAACATCTTTAGGGTTCAGGAAAAACAAGTGATATAACATGGCAGCAACAAACATCTTAGCAAATCTATTTGTCACACTTTACAATAATGAAGCAAGAAGAAATACAGATTGTGTTATCATTCCTACATCAAAACTAGGCATTGAAGTTCTAAAGACACTTCAAAAAGACGGCTATATTGGAGAGTTTGAACGTATTGACGATAAAAGAGGCGGAAAATTCAAAATTAAACTATTAGCAAAAATTACAAAATGTGGAGCAATATCCCCAAGATTCAAAGTAAAAACAGACGAATACAATAGTTGGGAGCAACAATATTTGCCTGCATATGATAGAGGCATGTTGGTGGTTACAACTAACCAAGGAGTAATGTCTCATCATGAAGCGCTAGAAAAAGGGATCGGAGGATTTTTGATAGGTTATGTCTACTGAGCAACTAGAAAAATTCCAAGATCAGGTGGATATTCCGGAAGGAGTCACAGTGTCTCTAAAGAAACACATGTTACATTTTGTAGGACCTCTAGGTAAAACTCACAAAAGCTTTAGAACAATTCCAGTAAATATCAAGATAACAGAAGACAAAATTCTCTTGACATCAATAGAACACAAGAAAAAAGATTATGCAATATTGCATACTGCAAGATCTATTATCAGAAATATTTGCGAAGGCCTAATTACGGGATATACAATCAAAATGAAAGTTGTATTTTCCCACTTTCCAATTACTGTCAAAGTAGATGGAAGAAAAGTTTTGATTGAAAATTTCCAAGGAGAACGTGCACCAAGAATAACACACATTGTTGGCAACACCAAAGTGATTCCAAAAGGAGAGGATGTTTTGCTTACAGGTGAGGTGTGGACGGACATTACCCAAACAGCAGCCAACATCGAACTAAAATCCAAAGTAAAGAACAAAGATCATAGAGTTTTCCTTGACGGTATCTATGCATTTGAGAAGAAAAAGGGCTTAGACAAGTAAAATAATAATTTAACAAATGACTCTTGATCCTGAATTTTCAAAACAGACAACTGATTTAATAGAACAAACTCTAGAATTATACAAATCTGCAGGAGCATCCCCAAGAATTGGCGAAACTTGGGAATGTGGAAACACTGGTGATTTTTTGTGCGGTTTTTTTGTAGGCGAAATGGTCGGTTCAGCGCTAAGTGCATTTCAAATTGTACATCAAAGAGAACCAACAGCCGATGAACACCTTGAAATTATTGAGCTAGTTGAAAGTCACGCAAAAGATATCAAAGAATTTTTTGCTAAATTCAACTAAGGATTTTCCAGTTTTAAGTCATTATGCATAGTCGCAAAGATTAAATCACTTTTGCCAAGGTAAAATCGTGTGCCTCCCTAGCTCAGCGCGGTAGAGCAACCGGCTGTTAACCGGTTGGTCACCAGTTCAAGTCTGGTGGGAGGCGCTTCTTTCTAAACTCGAATTTAGAAACATTATTTTTCCACGCTAGCAAAATAAATATCAAACAGGATTGAATGTATTTTTAAATTTGAATTTTAAAATATTGATCGGTTATTAGTAATTGGTTTACTCTATTAGACAATATAGATCTAATATATGATCACATACTTAGAATGATGCAGGAGGTTTACATTGGTCAGAACTAGAAGGGCCAACAGATATTGTGTTGATTGCAGTGCAAGATTGGTATATTATCCAAGACTATCGAATCCCAAAGCACCAAATGAACATAGAGTATTGGTTTACGCATGTCCTGATTGTACAAATGATTTTGAAAAACCAAAAATGTTCTCAATTAAACGTAATCAAGTAGAAGATCCTTTAGAAACTGTAGAAATAGAAATTACACAATTACAGAAAAAAACCATGATTGCAAAATAAGGATAAAAAATAATGTCATACCCAGAAAAAACTCGAAGCAATACATGGTTTTTGTTGCCAATTTTCTTTGGAATGATTGGCGGAATTATTGCGTTTTTTATCTTACGAAAAGATGATCCACAAAAGGCAAGAAATTGTTTGTATGTCGGAATTGTCTTTATGATAATTGGAATAGTACTAAATATTGCGATTGCAGCAACAGTTCCAGGCTTGGATTCTGGCTTTAATGTTAACGTCTAACAAATAATTTCTTGTTTTGCAAGTAAAGATAACAGTTATTTCTAAATTCGAATTTAGAAATATTATAAATTCATCACGAAGATCATTAGAATTTAGAATCATATAGAACTAGTTTGAGAGATTTTCTATGTGTGCATCTAGAATGCGAGATAATGTTGAAAGATGGATCATTCATGAAGGTCTTTCCTTTGAGGAGATAAAAAATCCAGAAAATAATTTTCAAATTCTAGTAAAACATGCAGGCCAATCAGGAATACCAATAGAGGTGTTCGAACCAAAAGGACAACCAGACATTCTAGTAATAGGAGCAAAAGTGGTGATGAAAAATAATCAAATTGCAAGATACTTAGGATTTAATCCTGAAGAGAAAGAGAAATTTGAGAAGAAAGTAAATGATTATTGCCATTCCATACAAGTAATTAACAAAATTATCACAGAAGATGGAAAACAAAAAATAGGAGTCTACGTAGTCATGGATGACAAGGAAAGCATCAATCAGCAAACAATGCTAGAAGCAATAAACAGCGTATCAGAAAAATACGATAAAACAGCTAGATTTTTGTTGAAAACGTTTTAAAGATAGATGATTTATCAGTTCTACGCGAGTTTTATATCAAAAATTTACTATAACATAGCATGATAGCAACAAAATTCACAACAAAAACTATAACAAAACCAAGTTTTTTAGAAACCCAATTTCTTAAACTCAAGGCATCAAAAAACAAGGCTTTTGTTTTAACAATGATTGCAACTTTGGTGGTGTTTGTAAAATGAATATCTGTAATTTCTTATTCAAACACACAACAAAGAACTTTGAGATCAATGTCAACAAGCTAAGACTTGATGAACCAACTACAAAATGGGAGGCAATTCAAAATTGAACATACTCAAAATGATAGACGAGATTCTTGAAACATATGATGCAAAAGAGGGTCAATTATGTGAATAACTTCTTCAAAGTAATGGGACTAGCATTTGCGGTTCATTTCATTGTGAAGACAGTTCAGAAAGAATTGAATCAACAATAAGTCCACAAACCATCTTTTTGTCAACATCCCCCTTTCTTATTTGACATGAAATAGGAGTCCAAAAATGAAACTATGTAGCAAAATCAAAATATTTCTAAAATAAATAATGTAGAAAATATCATCGTAGGTTGATAAATCTGAGATAAATGAAATGTCTGTATCTACAAATAATGTCTGGAATAAACTCAGAGGGTTCACATCAGTCTATTTTTCTAAATTTTTAATTGGATTACATCAATTTCAGAAAATTTTCTAAAATAAATGATTTTATAAAATTAAGGCTAGGTGTTAAACCCCCCCTGAAAATCAATGTGTTTAGTCACATTGTAAAATTTTTAAAATCAGGCATTTGGGAGGGGGGTGTAACACTTGTGCCCAAATACAACATGCAACCCTAATTCCACCAAGATCTCCCAGCTAAACACCCCTAAACTATTAGAGCCGTGCGTAAAAGCTCAACCCCCCAAAAATCAACAATAAAAGACTATTTTTGGATGATAATTTTTCAACAAATTGAATAAAATTTATTTCAAAACCTTGTAATGTAATTCAACCAATGCGTCATATTTGGTAATGTTTATCAATTGAAGCTGTGTTTCTTTTTGAATACTAGTGAATAATGGGATTCCACTACCAAGAACAGCAGGTATTATGGATACGATAATTTCATCAATAAAACCAGAATTCATGAATGTTGTAATTATTTCCGACCACCCATCAACCAAATATTAGAACCAGTACCAGCAAGGAGATTTTTTATTAATTTTTCAACATTATTTGCAAGCTTAACATGTTCATCATTACTTTAAGTGTCATGACAAGTTAGCACATATGATTTCTTGCCTTTGTATGGATATGCACCAAATGTTAGTACTTGGTCGTAGATCTTTTTACCCATAATTACAGTGTCAACAGATTTGTAAAATTCATCATATCCAGAAGAACAATTTACTAGAAGTCAGTCTATACTGCCATCATTTTTTGCAATATAACTATCCAAGCTCGAAGCAATGAATAGCATAATCTTTACCATAGAAATTATCATGAAATTTTATAGTTAAACTGTTGTTTTATGCAAATGCTTGGCATATGTTTTAGGGTCTAAATTCTACCAACCTTAAGCCATTTTAGATGATCATGCCATCAAAGTTCAGACATTGACCTCTCAGAGGCAACTTTTGCATAAAGTTTGGGCTATTTTTTCCAAGTTTTGTGTTTCAACCATATACCAAAATTACCATAAAAAACCATGGGAGGAATTGTGATTGTATTAGGTGCAATCATAGCTTCAATGGAAGTTGCAATGTTCATGCATATTCAATATGAAACAAATTACATCTAATCAAGTGCCTGAAATACCGTAAAAGTTGGACCAGTAGAATACGTCATTACGTTTGAAGGGACATACAATGTAGACAAAGAAAGCACGCCTGAAAACACATTTGTGATGATTGGAATCACTGCAAAAAACATCAGTGATGAGAAACAGTGATTTCGGGAGGGCAATTTTACTTTGTGGACGAAAAAGATCAAAAACATGAAGCAGTTTTTGGAAAATTTTCAGCAAATGATTTGTTTTTAGAAGGACTTGACCCAAACAAACCAATCCAAAGAACAACACAGTTTGATGTTCCATTTGATGAAGAAAAGCAATACAAAATAATCATTCGTCCACAAAAAGATGAATCAACTGTTGATACAGCTGTTGTTTGTCTTACAAACTGCTGATCGTTAATTTTCAAAAATTAAAAAAAGTGTCAAATTTTTCTATATACTGCTAAGTAATGTGTGACTTTTACCATATAACACCGATGATTTTCGCAAAATGTCATGGCAACATCTAAAGCCAAAAGAGCTGAAGCAGCTAAAAAAGCAGCAAGAACTCGAAAGAGGAACGCAGCTAAAAAAGCAGCGGAGGCATTAAAGGCAGCAGCAGCTCGAAAGAGAAAGGCAGCAGCAGCTCGAAGAAAGAATGCAAGTAAAGCATCTCCAAAGAGAAAAACTGCAGCTAAACGAAAAGCAGCTCCAAAGAGAAAGACAGTTAAACGTAGACGTTAAAGCTGTCCTTGCTATCTTTTTTAAATTCACCCTACTGAATGTATTATATTTCTAAATTCGAATTTAGAAATATTCTAAATTTAGTATTGCTATTCACTCATTTTCAGATCAGGTAGAACAAAGACTTTGTTCGGTTTTATTTTTAGTATAACTCTTTTTTCATCATCCCGTTTAAACGGATAATGATCACGACCCATGTATTGCTTGGTCAATTTGTCGGCATGTTTGTATTCATAATCCGGAATTAATTCATCTACAATCCCACGGATTGTTGTCATGTCAAGCGGATTGTTTTTTGATACTACAGATACTGCAACTCTAGGATCACGCAAAACATTTTTGTGTTTTATTCTGCCTTCTGCAGTGTTTATCAGGACACACCCATCCTCATAATTTGCCCATACAGGTGAAACTTGTGGAGAACCATCTCTCATAACAGTTGCAATAAAAACAAGATTTTTTTCTGAAAATAATTTTACGACTTTTTCATTCATTAGTTTTCACTTTTCCGCACTGTTGCAGATGTTTTTCCGATATTATCCACTACAAGTGTATTTTGAGCATATTTTTTACACGCCTTTAGTTCGAGTGCAAAATTCGAATTGATCAGTTTGAGATAATTAATCATTTCAAATCAGTTGCATTATTTTGTATTGGATTTTTCAAGAACATTGGTCATCGCCCTGTTCATTATCTCCATAACAAGGTATTGGGAATAATCTTCAGATTTTTTACTTTTTGATTTTGTAGTTTTCGGCGTTAAACCTTTAAGGATTTTTTCAATTTTCGTCGAGGTATTAGTGATGATTTTAGAATATGTCAAATCAAAATCCTCAGGAGTCTGAAAATCCAACAATTTTGTAGATGTGCTGTAGAATTTTGTAATGGCGCCACGGGATTCTTCAATTCTGGCAATTTCGATTAATCCAGATGTTTTTAAAATCTCCAAATGATGACGGACAGTCGTTAGCGCTTTTTTGTATCCAGTCTTTTTCAGAGATTTACAAATTTGATCAGCTGATAATGCTTGATGATATAGAATTTCAATAATTTTTGCTCGTGCAGGGTCTTCAATTGCACGTGCGTGTCCAATACTCGTCGTAACAGTACGATTAACTTTGACTTGCTTTTCTAGTAACGTAGACATACAGAATTACCTTTTAAAAGCGATCTAAAAGATCTGCGTATCATATTTTTTTGGCTAATCGCATTAATTTTTGTATACTTTAGCGGATGTTGGATTACTACCAAATTTACCAGTACCGATACAATTGATATCGTAATGCATTTAATATTTTTGATAGCACTATAATTAAGATAATATCGGATGAATAATTATTGTAGTGGTTTTAGAAATTTGAAAAAATATCAAAAAAAGCAAAATCTGAAAAAGATGTCGTCAAATTGCCCGTCAGGATGGTATGTGTCAAGGGGTCAAAAATAAAATTCGAGTTTAATGTTAGCTTCTAGTCAACATCAAGTTGATAATGTCACTGCAATGAATGACCGGTTAGTTTCTCATATGCGACAACATAGCGTTCTGTCATTTTGGAAATAATTTTAGCAGGTATTTCTGGCGCAACTGGTTCTCGTCCTGCATCACGCTCGTCATCAAACTGTTTTTGATATCCATTTGCAGCTAACCAATCACGTAGAAGTTGTTTGTCATAAGCTTCTTGAATTTTTCCAGCCTTAAATGAGTCCTTAGACCATAAGCGATATTCATCAGGACCAATTGAATCACCCAATGTAATTTTGCCATCCAACAACCCAAATTCTAATTTCAAATCAGCCAAAATAAAACCAACATCATCTGCAATTTTTGCCATATTTTTGTAAATGTCAATTGAGGTCTTTTCTAACCACGCATATTGTTCAACAGAAACCAGTTTCATTTCCAATGCTTTTATTTTGTTTATTGGGACATCGTGCTTTGATTTTGTAGTAGGATCAAATAGAGGCTCAGGAAGTTTTGCAGCAAGAGTTGTATCAGTACCTTCAGGCAAAACAACTTCACCTTTTTTCCATCTACTAACTAGACTACCATAAAAATAACCCCGAACTACACACTCGATTGGCAACATTTTCATTTTTTTAACAATAATTTCAGTATTTGACTTTCGTTTGATGAAATGATTTGATACGGGTAATTTCTCAAACCAAAACTCTGCAAATTTGCAAAGAATCTCACCCTTTCGCGGAATGTCTTGTTTGAACTTTACGTCAAATGCAGATACTCTATCGGAAAATTTGAACAGAATGCTAGATTCATCGACATCATAAAGATCCTTTACCTTACCACTTGTAATAAATTTCAAACAATTATGCCTGATATTGATAGAATTTAACTGCTAGGACAAAATAACTCACCGTCAAACTATCAGATTTTAGAAGGCTCAGAATTATTTTAAAAGAAATTTAAAAATACCCGATAAGAATACAAAGTATAACATGAATAATCTGGATAAATCAATAGGTAAAATACTGTTAGATCTTCAAAAAAATGATCCAGATTCATTTAAAAAATTAATGGAAAAAGCTCAAGAAGAAAATCCAGAATTATTTGAGGATGTTGATTCTGAAAATAGAGAGATAGATGAACACAATATCAAAATTGACGAATATAACAAAAAAATAGATGAAAAATAATTAGGGGAATGCTTTCTATGGAATAATGTGCTGTAATCATCGGCATGTGAAAAACAGGCTTTATGGCATTCTATGATTAATTATGCCTCCTTTCTAATAATTAGAACGGATTATTTTTTACAACTTTGGCAGCTGCACACAAACATGCCAGCCTTTTCCATGCATTGTTCATGGTGTTCGTTGTAGCATTTGTTACAAATAACCACTAGTTAGCAACCTTCTTGATGTGAGTTTTTTCATGGGCCAATACCTTATCAAAAGTATCAGGATACCCATCCCAATGAAATTTACACTTTCTGCAATTGTATTTCATTTTATTTTGACTTTCCCTCTGTTTTCTTTTCAGACTCTTTGAATGCATTAACATCGTTTGTAGATTTGGTTGTACAACAACCAAACTTTAGTTTCTCAAGTACTTTTTTGAACATACCTTGTATGGTTTTCTCTTGATATATACCAGCTTAATTATTGAATTTGACGCCTAATTTTCTATATGTTTTGACATTATTCTATAAATTTTAAAGCAAAAATAGATATTCTTATCAAATTACTATATAGGTATGCCAGGATACTTGGGGAACAAATCAGATAGCCAGGTTCACCATTTAGCCGCAATGACGCAGGATTGCAAAATTGTTGAAATTAAAAAACTAGATAAAGTCTATTTTGTCCCAGACACAATAAATCAAGCAATTATAGAAAAATTTACTCAATGCAAGCATTGTATTAAAAATTAGGAATTATTGTATTTCAATACCATTCCAAAAGGCCACCATTCCTTTGATTTTAGAGGCAGCATCATTTGGTTCTGCATAATACCATGCACAATCTTTGTTTGTTTTTCCATTAACATCAACAGAATAGTAATTTGCCATGCCCTTCCAACCGCATACAGTGGTTAATTCGGTTTTTTTAAAATATTCTTGCTTTATAGAATCAAATGGAAAGTAATGATTCCCGTCCACCACAACTGTTTCATCACTTTCTGCAATTACTACGTCATTCCAAATGGCTTGCATGAATATTGAATATTTGAAACCATATTTAATTAAATCTCCAAATGAAGGAATTTTAGATTTTGGCTTTAACTTGTTCGTGTTTATTAAAATCAGGCTTTATCCCCAATGAATCATAATTTCCCGAAGAACATGTAAAGCACATAGAATCTTTGGGCATTCCAATTGCATCTGCCAGATTTTCAGCATCATTATATCCCAAAAAGTCAACACCGATACTTTGCCTCACCATTTCAGTAATTTCATTACTGGTCATAGTTTTTCCATCAGTAAATGTAGCCAGTTCTTCTTGTGACGGGAAATCAATTCCAGCATAGCACGGATAGTTAATTTGAGGATATGTGATCAACATGCTTATTTTTTTGGCTCCTGCACGACGAAGAGCCTTGATAATAGCCCTAGAGCTGGTGCCTCTAACAAGGCTGTCATCAATTACTACCACATGTTTATCTTTAATTATTTCACTAATTGGAATTATCCAACGATTAATTTCAACCCTGTCACTCTGATGAGGTTCAATGAAACTTCGCAATGGACCTTTCTTGCTGTATCTGTCTTTTAGCAAACCTTCATCAAAAGACACACCAAGTTCTTGCGCATAGCCCAAGGCTGCAGGTCTTGCAGAATCAGGTACTGGGATTACCAAATCAGCATCTTTGATTTGGAATTTCTTTGCCATAAATTGCCCAATTTTTTTTCTTGTGACGTAAATGTTATGTCCTTCCATGTTACTTGAAGGATGTGCAAAGTAAGTAAATTCAAAAGAACAGTGTGCACGAGAAGCATCAGTTGAAAACAATTCAGTCTCCAAGCCAGTTTGACTTAATTTGATTAATTCGCCTGGAACCACATCTCTTTGTAGAGTTGCGCCAACTGCAGTAACTGCAGCTGATTCTGAAGTTACAATGTATGTGTCATCAGATTCTTTATGTCCCAATACCATTGGACGGAATCCTTTAGGATCTCTAGCGGCGTAAACAGAGTTGTCATCAGAGATAAACGTGAAGCAATATGAACCAACCATTTCATTTTTTAGAATAGACAGTGCTTTTCCCATTTCACCATTTTCAGAAATTAACGAAACAAGTCTTTGTGCTGCAACCAGAGTATCACTTGCATTTTGCGGAGTAAATGAACAACCACCAACCAGGTTTGATAATTCTTGTGCATTGGCAATTGTCCCATTATGTGCAATACAGAGATCTTTTACTTTTAGTGGTTGCGCGTTATCCAGGGTACTAGTGCCCATTGTAGAATATCTAACATGCCCAATGACACATGGGGAGGCATATTCTTGAGCAATTTTTTTAAATTCAGATGAAGAGTGCGAGACCAGCCCTATTTTTTTAAATGGAGGTTTGTTTGGAACTGCAAATCCCCAAGCCTCTTGTCCCCTATGTTGCAAAGCTCGTAAGGCATCAAAGACCATCGGAACTACATTCTTTCCAGTTAAACTGTAAATCCCAACAACACCACAATTTTCCTTCACTTTAGGCATCTAAGCAGACCCCTCAGGAAAATACGTCATCAAAGGATTAGAAAAAGTATAAAATTTAGCTGAAAAATCAAATAATGACTCCATCCTCTGATCTATTACCGACTTTGAACAATAAAAATGCTAATCACTTTATACGATCAGAAAATGATTTTTGATATCTGTTTTTCATATTTTAAAAATGGATAAAACACTGCATTATCATAAACCTCAACATCACACCCCAACAGGTTACTGATCCTGAGAGCACATTCAGGATATTTTGTGCCTAAAAGAGAAGGCCGTTATGAAGTTATTTGTACTAGTATTTCATAATTAATCCATGAATGGAGATTTGCTAGGCTTATGTGAGGATTGTGGAGAACACATCACGTATTCTAAAAAACGTACTGAAACTCATGCAGAATATTTAAAAAAACACCGATGTCCAAAGTGCGGGGCATTTGCATTGAAAGCAAGATCTTAGGTTTCTAATGATAAATAATGGACATGCCGCTTACTAGCTGTGAAGGATTTCTTTTTTATTTTCTAAACACCAGCCAAAGTCGAATTCCAATGGCAGAGCCCACACCAAGGATTATCACCAGTGGAACAATTATTCGAGCTAGTTCTGATTCCATTCCCTCATTCTAATATTTCCTAGGCTTTTTTCCTTTTTTCTTTGTTTGTTGTTCGCTCTTGTATTTTTTAATTCGCTGATTTTGCTCAGCTGTCTTTTGTCCTTTCTGCTTTCTCTCTGATTTTTTCCTTTTCTCAGCCATGAATATCAGTAAGTTTTTTTCCGTGAAGTATCAAATTTGGAAGTGCATGTAACCAGATTTCATGTGTTTTTTTCAAATCAAGATCAGCTATCATCGTAGAATCATCAGTAAATTGAATTTTCTCACCAGCAAATTGGCCAATTTGCTCAAATGAAACTTGGTTCTCTCTGAGAATGTCTTCAATTTTTGAAGTGTTTTTCTTATCAAATGATAATAGATATCTAGAATGGCTTTCAGAAAACAAAATTCTATCAACATCTAGTTTTTCACCAGGGACCTTGTCCAATGCGACATTGCAACCAATTTGATTAGTCATGCAGATTTCAGATACTGCAATTGCCAATCCGCCTTTAGAGCAATCATGTGCAGATTTGATGAGATTTTTATCAATTATGTCAAGAACAGATTTCATATGCTTTTTTGAATCCTCAAAGATAACCGTAGGGCATTTTCCTCCGATAAATTTGTGGACATATTCAAAGTATTCGGAACCGCCAAGCTCATCTTTAGTGTCACCAATAATCAAAAGGCAATCATCTTTTACAATTCTCTGTGGAACTGACGGTTTCTTGTCAATTAGCCCAATAACGCCAATAACAGGAGTTGGTTTTATTGAGCCTGCAGGAGTCTCATTGTATAGGCTTACTTTGCCTCCAACACATGGGATTTCAAATGATTTGGCAAAATCAGTCAAACCCTTCAGTGATTCTAAAAAAGTCCAGAAGATTTCAGGATCAGTGGGATTGCCAAATTGAAGATGATCAAGCATCCCAATTGGTCTTGCCCCAGTACATACAACGTTTCTACATGCTTCCTCAAAGCATCCAATTGCCCCTTCTCTAGGATTGATGTAGCATTGTTTTGGATTTCCATCAATTTTTGCAGACAGATATTTTCCATTATCTAATCTTAACACAGACGCATCAGTTCCAGGTTTTACCACAGTTCTAATCCCGACTTCATGATCATATTGGCCATACACCCAAATCTTACTTGCAATGTTTGGAGATGCAAGTAATTTCATCACAAGTTTGGAATAATCATAAATTGGATTAAATCTCTTTTCAGTTTCAATAGTTTTCAAATAAGTTGGTTCCTTTGATGGTAAATCAAGTAGTGTCGCATTAGCTACAACATCAGCAGGTAAATTGGCAACAGTACCTTTGCCTTTTTTAATATGTACAATATTATCAAATTTTACATGACCAATAACAGAGCAGCTGATACGGAATTTATTACAAATTTCTTCTAGTTTTTTGAATTTTGTTTTACTCGTAACAATCAACATTCTTTCTTGGGATTCTGAAACCATGATTTCCTCAGGATGCATGTCAGATTCCCTAGTGTGAACTTTATCTACATCCATTTCAATTCCAATTTCCATAGCATCAGCAGTTTCAGAAATCGCACAGGATAAGCCGCCACCGCCAAGATCTTTCATCGCGTGAATTAATCCGTCATTTCGTGCCTGCAAAATGGCCTCAATGATTAATTTTTCAATGAATGGGTCAGGAATTTGAACGGCAGAACGGTCTTCGGATTCTAAAGAGTCAGATGCAAATTGAGAACCGCCAATGCCATCTCTGCCAGTAGAACCTCCCATCAAGACAACGACATCATCTTTTTCCACATGATTTTTGATCAAATTTTCTTTTTTACCAAAGCCTAATGCAGCAACATCCACCATTGCGTAATTTTGATAGCATTCATCAAACTCGACTTCACCCCCAATAGTTGGAATACCTAAACAATTTCCATAGTCAGCAATCCCAGTTACAGCATTTTTGAACAGCCATCTTGCTTGTAAATCATTTTCAACATTTCCAAATCTTAATCCATCAAAAATTGCAATAGGTCTAGTTCCAGCAGATAAGATATCACGAATCACCCCACCAACACCAGTAGCAGCACCTCCATACGGTTCAACAGCTGATGGATGATTGTGACTTTCAATGTGAGCAGTTACTACGTACCCATCACCAACATCTAAAACTCCAGAATCATATCCTTTCTCAGAAATAACCAAAGGCCCCGTCATGGGTAACATTTTTAGATGTTTTTTTGATGACTTGTAAGAGCAATGCTCTGACCATTCAGCTGCAACAATTTGAAGTTCAGTAGATGTAGGGTTTCGCCCAATTTTGGATTTTAAATCAATGATCTCCCGTGGTTCTAGACTCAATGTTTTACACCCATAG
>CAJQMY010000034.1 GCA_905479565.1 uncultured Candidatus Nitrosopumilus sp. | reverse complement strand
CCAACAAATTGAGGCCATCTAAAACAAAAGCTACAATATGCATGACATGTTTGGCTTTGACTTGGAAAGAAGAGACAAGTTTCCTTGTATTTGTGTTGCATTCCATATAATTTAGTTCCATCTTTTAATGCTGGAACATTAAGTTCCATTTGACCTGCAGGATGTGGGTTTAGTTGTAAACGAATTTCATTTGCAATAGATGCAATTTCTTTTTTGTCAGAATTATTTTTTAAAGCAGTTTCCATTTTTTCATAATGTTCTGGTTTCAGCATTCCTTTTTGAGGAAATGTTAAGACAAAGATTGGATCGTTTGGAACATTATTCCAGTCAATTAATTGTTCGACAACATAATTATTTGCTTTAAACGGTAAAACATTGCCTACAACTTCCATTTCAAATTGGGTTTCCTCACTAAGATTTTGGATTTGTGGAAGAGTACGAAAATTTGCTAATGTATAAGATTTTAATGACGGTGAATTAGTCCATATTGATTCTTGGTAGGTCATTTTGTAAATAGTATCTTTACCCTTGATAAAAGTTACAGGTTATTTAGGCATGAAAATTTTTGGACCAAAAATAATTTATTCAAAATTTCAAAAAATAATGATAATATGGGTTAACCTTTGTATTCTAGAACATAGATTTGACTAGAATGGTGATTAAGAATAGCTGAAGAAGACTTGTCACAAATTTCTGCAGGTGAGTTTGAAACAGTTTCACAACTTATAGCATCTTCTGAATCACTTCAAATTGCATTTTCTATAATGATTATAGGAATAATTGGAATTACTATAGGTTATAGAAAATTTTCATATTGGGTAGGTTCACAAAAATTCTATTATCAACGACCACATGCTGCACGATTTTTACGAAAAGCCGTTCTACCAGTTTTTGCAATTGTGTTTATCACAACAATGAATGCCCACATACAAAGTGGTATTTTATTAGGAGATGACTCAATGATCGTAGGAGATGAAGAAATGTTACCTCAAGAAATATTTGCAAAGATTCTCAATACATTCAATATTTTGGTAATTGGTTATACAATTTCTCATCTTATCCCAATTTCTCTGACCAAACGTGAAAAATCTAAGTTAGAAAAGGAGGATTTTGATAATTGGTTTGAAATGAGAGGATTTGTTGATGATAAAGATGATTTATTTCATAAATTGCATACCTGGGTTCCACCAAAAATTATTCCAGAAGATATCACAGAAGATGAATTCAAAAAAATGTTGACAACTAAAGAGGGTATGTGGAATTTAGAACAATTTAGAACAGCCAAAGGAAATGCAATTGGAGGGTATGAAAAACTAGTTGATAATCCATTTGAAGAATGGAAAAAATCTGAACGTTCAAAATATGAAAAATACTATCAGAATTGTATTAGTGGAAACAATCAATCCGGAAGAAAGTTAAAACCTGGAATAAAGCCTGATGAAATATTTCCAATTGATGTGTGGAGAGAAGAGAAAAGAGTAAATGGATACGAACCATTAATTCCGAGTTCTCGTCCTCCAGGATATGCAAAAAAGAAAAGAGAGGGAATTCCAAAATCTGCAAAACAGATACTTCCAGTTGGAATTTTCATTGCAACAATTTTAGGAGTTGTTGCATGGTGGGGAGTTGATTTGATTGTACTTGCAACTGCTACTGGAGGATTAGCTATAGGATTAGGATTAGCATTACAAGAAACTATGCAAAATTATTTTGCGTATATTCTCATTAGGAAAGATAAGATATTTGTCGAGGGTGAGCGTGTAAAACTTGATACAGGATATAATGGATATGTGCACAAAATTACGCCTAGAGTCACCTATATTCGAGATGCATTAAACGAATCAATTGGAATAATACCAACAAGACAATTAGTCAATGCACAAGTAATTAATTATACACAGGGAGTAAAGATGGTACCTGCAATAGTAGATGTGGGTGTTTCTTATCTTAATGATCCTAAACAAGTTTCAGCTATTCTTGTGAAAGTTGGACAACGTGCAATGAATGAAGTTGTTGATGGGAAAGGCAGACATCTCATTAGACAAATTAGATGTCCATATTTGAAACGTAACCAATCAAGTTGTGGTTGTGATAAAGATATTCATGTTGATATCAATCAACCGGTAGTCAGATTTAATCAGTTCAACGATTCCGCATTAGATTTTTCATTGTGGGTTTATGTTAGAGATTATGGTGCACAATTCAAAACTAAAACAGATATGAGAATGATCATGTATGAAGAATTCAAGAGATATGATATTAGAATTCCATGGCCAATTAGAACCGTGTACAAGGGAGATGAAAAACGTGAACAAGAAGAAATTGATAAATTCAATACAAAAAGAAATGAAGTTATTGATAAATATGGTATGGGTGATATTGGTCGTGGTAGTGGTGAAGATGAATAATCTTCTCAAAACTTAAGAATCCCATTGATTCAGATTTCTTATTGAGTGAATTATCAGTAATTGCAGGTAAATCTTCAGAGGATGTAGCAAGAAAATTATCTAGAAAAATAAAGGCTGATTTTGTAAAATCACAGATCAGGGTTTTTGCCGATGGGGAAAGTAAGATAACTCTTAGTGGAAAAATATCAAAAAAAAAATCTATTGTTGTACAATCAATTTATCCTCCAGTTGATACAAATCTAATTCAAGTGTTATCATTAATTTCAAAA
>CAJQMY010000033.1 GCA_905479565.1 uncultured Candidatus Nitrosopumilus sp. | reverse complement strand
AACTTTGTTTCAAGAGCGCCTGCAAGTGCAGCCATGGAATATCCTGCATTATGACTTTCAGTTTTTTTGCCATCCCTCATCATAACTCTGTATGATTCTCTCCAATTTTTTTGTAAAATTGCAGCAGAAATTATCATTACTAATCCTGTAAGTCTAGATGGAATATAATTCAAAATTGTATCACAAGTTGCTCCAAACCATCCTATATTTTTGAAAATATCAGTCTTATATCCAATCATTGAATCTGCAGTGTTAATTACTCTATACACAAATGCTCCAGGCAATCCAAACAGTGCATAATAAAACATAGGTCCAGTAATTCCATCAACAGTATTTTCACTAATACTTTCAAGGACACCTGAAATAACATGATTTTTATCCAAATTCTTGGTATTTCTCTTCACAATCATGGCTAGATTTATTCGTGCAGAATTCAAATTATCTTGCTCTAAAGAATTCACTACAGATAGAGCATAGCGTTCCATACCTCTAATGGCAATAGTTGATTTGAGCAAGATGGTGCCAGATATCACTGAAACGATTAAGGATGCCCAGTCAGTAGTAATTAATGAAATTCCAATATCCAAAATTGAAAGTATTGCAACAACAACGCCCACAGTTATTATAATTACAAAAATTCCTCCGAGTTTTTCAATATACGTATTTTGATTTTTGGCCAGTGGTGTTATTTTTGCAATTAGAGTTCCAATCCATGCAGTTGGATGATATCTATTCTTAGGATCTCCAAATGTAAAGTCTAGTAACAATGCAAATGTAACAATTACTATAGACTCTACAATCATTGAATCATCTTCTCAATTGTTTTTATATCTAAATTGTTTTTTACGGTTTTTGCCAGACGATTTAATTCATTGTCAATTTTTGAAATATTTTTTTTGGTCCATACAAAAGATTTAGGTTTAGAATTAAGAGAATCTTCTTCAGGTAAATCCAATGTCATCATTGGAATTGTACCTATTACAGGTATCTTTGTAATATTCTTGAGTTTTTGAAATCCTGGTTTTAGTACATCAATATTTCCTCTAAATTTGTTAAAGACAAAACCTTTTACGAATTTTTGATATTTTTTTTCAATAAGCGTCATTGTTCCAACAATACTTGCAAATTAACCTCCTTTGTCAATGTCTGATACTAATAATACAGATGCATTTGCCTTTTGTGCAATTCTCATATTTGCAATATCAAATTTTTGTAAATTTATTTCGGCAGGTGAACCTGCACCTTCTAAAATTACTAAATCAAAATTTTTCTGTAAAGATCTTAGGGATTTAGATGCAATTTTTATTCCCTTAGAATTTACAAATTTTTCATAATAATTTTTTGCATGCATTTTTTTGTAAAGCTTACCATTTAGATACACCAGGCTATAGTAATTCCCAATCGGTTTAAGCAAAATGGGGTTTAAATCAGAGATAATTTTACATCTGGCTCCAATAGCCTGGATAGCTTGAGCACGAGAAATTTCGAATTCAGGCGTAATATATGCAAAATTTGACATATTTTGAGATTTGAATGGTGCTACACGATAGCCTTTGTCTGAAAAAATTCTACATAAAGCTGCAACTAATGTGGTCTTTCCTGCACCCGAAGAGGTTCCTTGAATCATTAAAGATTTCATGTTATAGCCTCCATTGCTCGAATTAGTTTTAGATTATCTTGGTGAGACTTTACTGCGATTCTAATGTAATGATTATTCAAACCTCGAAAGTTTTTACAATCTCGAATCAAGATTTTATATTTCAATAATTTTTTTTGAAGTTTTGTAGAGTCTTGTCTTGTCTTAATTAGAATAAAATTGGTTGAAGAATCATGACATTCAAAGCCTGGAAGATTAGAAATCTTTTTTCTAAGAAAATTAGATTCCTTTTTTATTATTGATTTTGATTTTGTAAGATGAGATTTATTTTTGATGGCAATTATGCCTGCCTCTTGAGCTAAAGCATTGACACTCCAAGGAATTTTTATTTTTTGTAAAATATCTATAATTTGTTTTGAAGATCCTCCATAACCTACTCGAATACCAGCTAGACCAAATGATTTAGTAAGTGATCTCAATACAAAGAGATTATCATATCTTTTTATTAAATTTAGAACAGACTGATTGGATTGTGGAACTAGTTCGATAAAGCACTCATCAACAAATACAAGACAAGATTTTCGTTTAGCAGATGATATGATTTTGGTTAGTTGCTTTTTTGATAAAATAGTTCCAGTAGGATTATTTGGATTGCAAACAAAAACACATCCGTTCATAGGAATTTGAGAAATAAAGGAATCAAGATTTTCAGAAAGATTCATTGTTTTGAAAAAAATAATTTTACAATCAGCAAGTCTTGCAGCAATTTCATATTCCTCAAATGTAGGTACAGGAATCAAAATGGGTTTTTTTGATAAAAATGCACTGCAGAAATTATAGATTATCTCTATGGCACCATTTCCAACAATCAAGTTCGTATTTGACAATCCAGTATATTTTTTGAGGCTAGATATCAAATCTCCAGAATACAAGTCTGGATAAAATTCCATTATATTCAACCTTTTTTTTAGGATAGATTTGACAGGGGTAGGTATTCCAGCAGGAGTAATGTTTGAACTAAAGTCCACGATGCTAGAATCTCGATTATCTACGGAATACCTGCTTCCGTGGACTATAGGATTATGTGT
>CAJQMY010000032.1 GCA_905479565.1 uncultured Candidatus Nitrosopumilus sp. | reverse complement strand
ATGTAAAAGGTCATCTACTAACACATCCAAGATTTCGTGAAGTAGTAATCCTGATGATTTTCCTAATAGTCTATCCTTTCTTTGCTGATCAATGTTTGTTTTACAAATTTCTACCAATTCTACAAGAGGTTTGAGATCCCCTTGATGAACTGTTATCAAGAAATCTTTTCCTACAAATATTGACAATTGACTATTTTTTGATATCCCTATTTTTTGTGCTAATGGTGGAAAATGAAGAATTACAAAGAAATGATCATCATAGCTATCTAATTTTGGTAGCTCAAATTTAGTCATACAATCTTCTATGTTTAATGCATTGAAATTGTATTTTTGAGCTAGTTTTTCAACATCGTTTCTATCTGGATTTTGTAAATCAATCCATACAAATTTTTCTCCTTGAATGGTCTCTATCTTATTTTCAATAGGTGTATCTACTAATTTTTTGTTTGAACGTAGTCTATTTGTAATGAAACCCTTTCTCATGTCGAAAAATATCCTGATACAACAAATTTAAAGCGATCGCTGAGATAGAACTAAAATTATTTTTTGAATTTGAGGCTTATCTAATTTAGATATTCATTGTACCCATGGGAGAAAATAATTTGTACTTACCCAAATGAGTCCAATGGTTATTGCCATTCCAATCCACCATTTTCGCATACATGAAATTCAACCTAGTCAATAATAAATCTACAGCCTAATTTTCAACATGATCTTAAAGATTATTACTGGTTGAACAAGTTTCTTTGTTGTGGCCCTCGTAGTACAGTGGTTAGTATAGAGGATTGTGGATCCTCGGACAGGAGTTCGATTCCCCTCGAGGGCCCTTCATTATTTTAAAAAATACCAAACTTGCTAGATTCCATCTCTTCTTTGATGGCTAGTTTGAATCTAGGTGATTTGGCCTCAATGTTTTTTGCTAACCATGTTAAAAACTTCTTTTCATTTCCCTTACCCTTAATTTTATCAAAATCAACACCCATCATTTCTATTAGCTTTTCTACTAATGATCTATTTACACTTAATACAAAAAAATGCCATCCAAATGCAAATTCTGAATCTGTCATAACAAAATCATCTTGCCCATGAACCATTTCTTCTAAAAGAGATAGTTGATGAGTTAATGCTTTACTAGTTTTATCATAATCTACTGTTGAAACATTAATGTTGATTCTCCCATCCATATTCTATTCAAGTAAAAACAAAATAAAAAGATTACACAGATTATTCTCTTAACAGATATTCAAAATCTATGTCAAAATGTATCTTCATGATGTTAATGTATGTCTGAATAGATTCTGGAATTTCCTCTCCACATGATACTCCTAGTTTTTTTGCATTAATCCAAATCATTAATGTTTGAATAATAGTCAAAAATCTATCATTTTTAATTTCTGGCGAACTTATTGATTTTGTATATCTTTCAGCAAATTCCCATGCTGTAACAAAATCAACACATTTTACACCAAAAATTGATAATAGTTGTTCTTGCATATTTTGTGCTTTTTTGAGGGGTACTTTATTAATTATATATGGAAAGTCTACTTTATCTGGAAGACACTCTGGTAGTGGCCCCCAAATTGTAATTATCTTTGTACCTTCTTTAAGATTTTCAAATTTTTCCATCATTTTATTAATGATATTTTCATCCGTAAACCAGAATAAAATCACTGTTGCATCTGAAAAAACTGAATTTTCTATGTTTTGACAAATTAAGTCTATTTTGAAATTTCTTTCTTTAAGATTTTTTTTTGATTGTTCTATTTTTTCAAAGTTATTGTCAATTCCAACTGCTTTTTTAACTTTAAATTCCTTTACAGCAAGTTCAATCCCTTTTTCATTCCCGCATCCTAAATGATAAAAAATATCATCTTTGCCTAAATTTATGAATTTAAAAATTTCACGAAATGATTTTTCAGGCAATTGAACATCTTCACCACTTAGTAAATTTTCAGGAAGAGTTTCTAAATATTCTTCAATTTTCATTATGGTTAATACAATGTACGAGAATTTATTCTCTTATACTTTCTAATTTTGAAACTGCTTGCCATAATTGGGTTCTAATGTATGAAGGCATGTTGGCATCTTGTGTTACATCATCTAATAGACTGATGGTATTTGCTGCCCTAACAGATAGTGAATATTCTGGGTTTTTGAGATCTGTAATTAAATCTGCAATTGATTTTTTGATTGTTTTTGGAGTTGAGTTGCTAGAAGTTATTTGTTCTAACGTTTCAATTGCTTCTTTCATAGATTCTTTATTTTGAGAGTTGTCAACCATCTTCACTTTTTCTTAAAAATTAGAAGAATATAGTTATATCTCTACAAAGACGTTGCCTGATTCTACAACAATATTGTATGATGTTAAATCTCTAATTTTTGCTGGAAATTTCATTAATTTACCTGTTTTACAATCAAATTCAGCTGCATGCCATCCACAAGTAATTGTACG
The DNA here is from genome assembly GCA_905479565.1 of uncultured Candidatus Nitrosopumilus sp. Classification (GTDB taxonomy): domain Archaea; phylum Thermoproteota; class Nitrososphaeria; order Nitrososphaerales; family Nitrosopumilaceae; genus Nitrosopumilus. The sequence continues at coordinate 16,263 of CAJQMY010000032.1, read as the reverse complement.
ATCATTTAATTTTCCTTCAGATAGACTGGAACCTGAATGAGTACATGAGTCGTCTGTAGCATAATATTTGCCGTCAATATTTGCAACAAGAATATCTCTACCATCAATAGATACTTTGATCATTTTTCCAGGTAGGATATCTGATGTTTTTCCTGCAATAATTTTTCCCATTGAAGTTTTTATCTAATTATTCTTAATAATTTTTTGTATATGACAAAGTTGAGAATTAGAGAAGCAAATGATTCAGATAAATCCTTTGTTTTGAAATTTTGTAAAAATGCTTTCTCATGGGGAGATTATGTGGAACATGTTTGGGACTATTGGATTTCTGAGGGTCATTTATTATTAGCACAAAAGTCAAAACCAGTTGGAATTTGCCATGCATTTTATTCTGATAATCAGGTTTGGATTGAAGGAATAAGAATTGAAACAAATTCTCGGCGCCAAAATATTGCATCTGAACTAGTGAAACATGCTGAAATTCTAGGTTTAGAAAAAAACCTGTCTTTTTCATTCATGTTGATAGATACAGAAAATCCAATTTCAATTTCTATGGCACTATCTCTCAACTATGAAATTTCTCAAACATGGAATTTTTACACTCTTGTACCAAAAAATAACCCAAATCACAATGTTACTTTTGAAAAATCCATTAATCCTAAATCTTGTTCCCATTATGTAAAATCTTGGAGGTGGCTTCCAATTGATGATAAAACATTGGAATTATTTTATAAACAAAATAGAATTGTTACCTCTTTAGTTGACAATCAAAATTCGGTTGCAATAATTACTGAATCTGAACATTTTGATAGAACGCTGATTGTTACATTATTTTCAAATTCGGATAAATCTGTTTGTGAAATTCTTTCATTTTTACAAAATTTTGGTTGGAATAAAAAATACGAACATATTCAAATTTTAACCAAAGAAAAACTACCTTCTTTTGACACTTTAGAATCTAAAATTTCATTTCATTTAATGAAGAAATCTTTTGTTTAATTTGATTTAACAATTTTAATTGTATTGTTTAAAATTCCTAAATTTTCTATTTCCATTTCAACTTTATCTTCATCTTTCAGAAATACTGCATTTGGCTTGTTTAACATTACTCCTGCAGGTGTTCCAGTAGAAATGATGTCTCCTTTTTCTAATGTCATTACTTTAGAAATTTTTGACACAATTTCTGGGATTTTAATGAACATGTTACTTGATGAAGAATTTTGTCTTAATTCTCCATTGATTTTGGTTGTCATTTTTAGATTTTGCGGATTTTTAATTTCATCTTTTGTTGTAATCCATGGACCACAAGGCGCAAAAGAATCAAAACTTTTTCCTCTTGTGAATTGTTTGTCTTTGAATTGAATGTCTCTTGCTGAAACATCGTTAAAAATCATATATCCAAATATTGCATCAAATGCATCATCTACGCTAATATTTTTAGAATTTTTACCAATAATCAAGGCTAATTCAATTTCATAATCTAATTGTGTAACAAAATCTGGACATACAATATTTGAATTTGTACCGTTTAATGCAGTTCTAGGTTTTATTACTAAGGCAGGATCTTCTGGTGCTTGAAGTCCCTGTTCTTTGGCATGATCTACATAATTAAATGCTAAACAAATTATCTTGTTGGGATTAGGAATTGGTGGTAATAACTTGTATTTTGAAATATTTTCTTCATATGGTAAATCTTTAATTTTATTTTTAATTTCATCATACCATCCATCAAAAAGAAAATCTTTAACATTTTGAGGGATTGGAACGCCTGTCAAGTAAGTGATCTCATCTTTTGTAGATACTTTATCCCCATTTACAAAACCATATGTTTCGTTATTGTTGTGTGACAGTCGCGCTATTTTCATATTAAATCACTTGTGTGTAAAAATCGCTTGATTCTGAGAATCTTTTCTACAATATCCAAATCTATCAAATTGTACTTCTTCTCCTTCTTTTAATTGTAGATAATGTGGTTCTGTATACACATTCAATTCCTCTAGACTGTTTTCATTAAATTCATCGCCGATAAACAGTGTTTTTGGGATTATCATCTTTATCGCATGTGCTGTTTTTTGTGGCACCCATTGAATTTTTGGCATGTCTTTTATATTCGCAGTTTCAATAAATTTGCCTTCAAATTCTATTCCTTGTTTTGTGATGTGAATATTTCCCAAACCTAATAACCTGACTTGTGATCCTTCTTTGATTGTTTGTGTATCTTCTCCTGAAATGTAAAAATTCCCATCAATCTCGATTGTTCTTTTTCCCATATCCTTTATTGGATGATTTGGAATTTCAACCGAAGACATGGGCAAATTTTTTACTGAAAGTTTTTTTGGATTGCTTACCATGAACAATCTGATACTATCTGCATCTACAAATTTTCTGTTAAAAGCCTCTAATGCATCAAATGGTGCTAGAGTATTTGCTTTGGTTAATCCTAATGACATGATAAACTTTCTAATTGCTTCTGGTTTGATTCCTCTTCTTCGTAATGCCTCTAAAGTTGGCAGTCTTGGATCATCATACCATGTGACTTTTCCTTCTTCAATAAGCGGTTTGATGATTCTTTTTGATATTGGCATGCCTTTGAACTCTAATCTTGAGAAAAAGCCTTGGATAGGTTTTCTCATGTTTAATGCATCTAAAATTGCATCAATTAGCTCTTTTCTGAGTTCAAATTCTTTTGAACGATAAGCATGAGTTACATCATCAATACTGTCTTCTATGGCAACCGCCATATCGTAGCTTGGCCAAATTCTGTATTTTTCTCCTAAAGTATAGTGTTTTCCTTCAATAATTCTAAACAAGACAGGATCTCGCATGACTGCATTATCTGCTTTCATATCTCCACGAAATCTAACTATAGCATCCCCTGGTTTGAATTTATCATTCATCTTTTTCCAATTTTTTTCATTTTTTTCTATATCTTTCATGCTACACTTGCATGCTTTTCTCTCTCTTCTGTTTTTACTGATGTCTTCTCTTTTACAAGTACAAACATATGCTTTTCCTAAATTAATCAATTCAATTCCTTTTTCATAAAATAATTCCATATCATCTGATGTACTTTTTACTGTATCAAATTCAATCCCTAACCATTCTAATCCTACTTTGATGGCTGCATGATATTCCATTCTTTCAGCTTCGGGATTTGTGTCATCCATTCTCAGAATAAATTTTCCTCCATACATTTTTGCATATTCTGAATTAATGATAGCTGCTTTTGCATGTCCAATATGTGGGTATCCGTTAGGTTCTGGGGGAAATCTTGTAATCACTTTCCCTTGTTCTGCATTTTTTAATTCTGGAAGGCCTTCTCTCTCTTCAATTTTTTCTTTTGGGATTAAAACTTCTGGAAAATTTTCTTTGATTTCAACTTCTTGCTCTCCTAATGATAATTGATTTACTGTAGATACTATTTCAGAAATGTCTTCTGAAATTTCTTTTACTTTACTTCTAAATTCTGGTTTTGTTCCAAGTATTTTTCCTAAAATTATTTTATCTCTAGTTTCTCCTCCATGTTCAAAAGCATTTTGAAGAGCCATTTTTCTAATTTCTTTTTTTAATTCTTCATCCATGTTAGTTCTTACCTATAACATCTACACACTTCGTTTTACTACAAAATCTAACAATGAAATTAATTCAGTTTTTGCAGATCCAGAATAATTTTCTAATGATTTTTCTGCTTTTTCAGCATATCTTAGAGCCTGTTTTCTTACACTTTCCTCTATTCCTAACGATCTGATAACTTCTACTGCTTTGTCCAAATTCTTTCCTGATATTTTTAAATTTCCAAATGCTTTTAAGATTATTTTTTTATCATTGCCTTCTGCTAATTTTATCGCCATGAGAATTGGAAGTGATTTTTTTCCTTCTCTTAGATCGTTTCCTACTGGTTTTTTTGTTATTTTAGGATCTCCCATCACGCCAATAAGATCATCCGTTATTTGAAAAGCAATTCCTAAATTCCTTCCAAATGATGAAAGATTTAAGATATCTTTTGCTTTATTTGTTGCACAAATAGCTCCCATTGCACAAGACACATCAAATAATGCTGCAGTCTTTTTGCCAATCATTGTAATGTATTCTGCTTGTGAAGGAATTTTTCTCTCTTCAGCCATTTTTACATCAAGTAATTGTCCTTCACAGATATCAACACAAGCTTTTGCAAGTCTAGATACTATTTGCGTTGTAGCCATAGGTGGTAATTTTGAGTCTGTAATGATTTGAAATGCTTTTGAAAATAAAACATCTCCAGCAAGAATTGCAATTGGCATGCCAAATTTTTTATGTACCGTGGGAACTCCATGACGCATTTCATCGTTATCCATTATATCATCATGAACTAATGAGAAATTATGTACCATCTCCACCGCACTTGCAGCAGGCATTGCATTGGAAACTTTGCCTTTTAAAATTTGACAACTTTTAATTACCATGTATGGTCTTAATCTTTTTCCACCGTTAACAATTAGATGCCCTGCTGCATCATAGAGTTTTTTAGGGTTTCCTTTTAATTTTGAATTTAGATATTTGTTTACTGTTTTTGCATTTTGTTTCATTTGTTTAGTTTTATCCATTTACTAATCTCCATTTGTCATTTGGCAGATGAATTTTAATTGCTTTTTGTAATTCATCATGCATTTCACTATTCATCCATGTCGATAAAATATTTGCATGTTTTTTGAGCATGGATTTATCAGATTTTTCTAATAGTTTTAATGCGATAAGCATCCATGGACAATAGATTTGTGGATTTTTTTTTAATTCTATAATTAGTTCTTTAGAAGTAATCCATTTAATTTCATCAATTTCCCCTTCAATCTCTTTTAATTTAGTAGACTCGTCAATTATACCAATTAATGTTCCACATATTTCATTTTCAGATCCTACATCTTTGTATGGAACATGGTATTCAAATTTATGCAAATAATCTAATGTTCCGGTAATTCCTAATTCTTCAGGCATTCTTCTTTCTCCTGATGAAACATATGTTTCTGATTTTCTTGGATGGCTTGCAAATGTTCCATCCCAATCATTAGGCCATAACATTTTCTCTTTAGATCTCCTTGTAAGGACAAGTCTGCCATTTTTATCAAATAATAATGCAGTAAATGCTCGATGTAGATTGCCATTTGGTAAATGACATTTTACTTTTTCTTCACTTCCTATTGGATTATCATTTTCATCAACTAAAATTATAAATTCTTCAGGCATTTCTTTTACCTCTAAATAATGTCCCTTCAAATGTTCTATTTTTAATCGCTTTCATGATTCTTTTAGGTTTGTTACCATTTACAAAGAAAACATTCATTCCCATCTTTGCAATTTTTGACGCTTCTTCAACTTTCCTAGCCATTCCACCTGTAACATCCATTTTATTTTCAGAAATAGATGGGTGTTCACCTTGCAATTCATAAATCAATTTTTTTGATTTTAAATCTGAATACAATCCATCTTCGTTTAGTGCAAAAATACATAGTCTGGGTTTTAGAATTTTTGCAAGATGAGTCATAATTTTATCTCCAGATAAAATGTATGTTTTATTCTGACCAAACCATAGCGCATCTCCATATGTGACTGGAATCAAGCCTGATTTTGCAATTTTTTTAATTTCTTTAATTTTTTTAGTAATGGTTTTGTTTCCAGACATGAAATCTGTTGGAGGAAGACAGTATGGATTTATTTTATTTTTTATTAGTGAATCTAGAATTATTTTATTAAGTTCAATCATTGAATTTTTAACAATTGCAACTCCTTTTAGATTGTATTTTTTTTCTTTTGTGTGCATATTGTATTTTACAGACCAATAGTGCCCATATGATCCTCCTCCGTGAACAATAATTATCGGTTCATCAACTTTCCTCAAATTTTTAGATATGTTTTCAATCGTTTTTTTCCTTGGAGATAATGGTTTTTCTTTATTTGTAATAATGGATCCGCCTAATTTTATTAGAATCATGTTTTACAAAATTATCTGATCAATTAAAAAGTATCCAGACCTTTAAAATCAATTTTGACTGAAAAACAATCATAATTCTTATCTTTGAATTGGCAGATTGTTTGTTTAAGATTTGATTCGTCTGTAAGAGCATAGATACATCCTCCGCCTCCTGCACCTGTAATTTTTGCACCAAATGATTGTGTTTGAGCTATTTTGATCATTTCCCTTAATTTATCATTTGAAATTCCTATTGCCTCTAAATATTCTTGATTTTCTCTAATTTTAGTTCCTAATTTTTTGATGTCATTTCCTTTTAATAATTCTAAAACATCTTCTATTAATTTTGACTCCATTTTACATAATGAAGAAAATTTAACTTCGTTATTTTCTTTAAATTTTTTTACATCATCTACTACCGATTCTGTGGAATGCTCCATGTTTGAATTAGCAATTACTAGATGAAAATTAGGTTCGGATTCTATTTTATGAAATCCATTTTCTTTATCATAATCTATAATTCCACCATATGTGCAAACTGTACAATCAGCTCCTGATGTATTTTTAAAAATTGTTTTTTCGGCTTCTATTGCTAGGGCAAGAATTTCTTCTTTTGATGTTTTTTTAAATAATCTTGAAATTGCTGCTGCTCCTGCAACACAACATGCAGATGATGAACCTAGACCTACTCCTAATGGTATATCTGATTTGACGATGATTTCAATTCCCGTGTTTTCATTTTTTAACATTTTATTTGCTATATAATAAAATGGTTTTAGTGATGAGTTAATTTCAGAAATTATTTTTCCAGTTTCTAATTCCAAATTTCCGATATTTGATTTAATGAAAATTTTTTCTCCCTTAATTTTTTCAGCAGTTACTGTGATTCTTTTGTCAATTGCACAGAGAATTGCTTTAACATCATACACAACAAAATGTTCTCCAAATAGAATCACTTTCCCTGGTGCAGAAGCTTTGGATTTCAATTAAACACTTTAAAATTCTGAAAAATTATTCGATTTCCTCTTCGGTAATTTTTGTTTCAAAATCATCGATATCTTCTTTCATTGGTTCATTTTCTTTTAATTCCCTTCTTTCAATTAAGATTTGACGTACCAATAACCAGTAAACTGTAGCTAAAGCTTTTCTTCCTCTGTTGTTTGCTGGAATAATTACATCTAGATTAGATGTGATGTTGTCTGTGTTTGCAATTCCAATAATTGGAATGCCTGCATTTGTTGCTTCAATAATTGCTTGTTCATCTACTTGTGGATCTGAAATTAAAACTAATTTTGGTTCGATATAATATGGTAATGATGGATTTGTTAGTGTACCTGGCATGAATCTGTTTAGCAATTTTTTAGAACCTAAACTTTCACAGAATTTTTCAATTGGTGTTTCCGCATATTGTCTACCTGAACATACTATGAGATTTTCGGTACCTACTCTGTTGATGAATTTAGCTGCTGTTTGAATTTTTTCTAGTGTGATGTCTAAATCAAGCATGTATAGGCCTTCAGGGCTTGCTTTTGTGATGAATGGTTTCATAAATTTGGTCTTAACTTGAGTGCCTACTCTAATTCCAGTGGCTAAAACCTTCTTTTTGATGTCGGTTATTTCAGTTTGTTGACTCATGACGATTTTAAATCTCTGCCATACCACGTATTAAATCATGCTTTGATAGTCGTAATAATTCATTAAGTTTTGCTACTCTTTCTCCTCCTACAATACCCACTTTGAGCATTTTTGACTTTGTAGCAAGACCAATATGTGATATTTGTGAATCTGTAGATTCTCCAGATCTATGTGATGTTATTAGTTTGATATTATTTTGAGTTGCTTCATCAGCAAATTCCAAGGCATCGAAAAGACTTCCTGCTTGATTGACTTTTAAGATTGCGGCATTACATGACTTTATCTCGATGGCTTTTTTTAAGATATTTTTATTTGTCACAGTCAAATCATCTCCCGTAACTAGTGTATTGGGAAATTTTTTTGTTAATTCTGACATGTCTTCAAATGCCTCTTCATGAACTGCATCCTCAGCATAAATTAATTTAAATTTCTCGATAATGTCTGCAGCAAAATCAATTTGTTCACTAGTTGAATTTTCAAATCCTGCCCTGTCATAAAGATACTTGCCTTTTTCTTCATTCCACTGTGTTGATGATGCAAAGTCTACTCCTAATGATACTTCTTTCCCTAAAGTAAATCCCAAATTTTCACATGCTTTAGCAGAAATTTCTAATGCTTTTTGATTTTCTAATTTTGGTGCCCAACCCCCTTCATCACCTCTACCGTTTGTAAAGTTAGGATCTTCTTTTTCTAATACACGGCGTAGTTCTTTGTGAACCGATAAATTAGTTTCAATTGCATCTTCAATAGTTTTTGAGCCATTTGCACAAATCAATATCTCTTGAATATCCGGAGTCCCAGGTCCTGCATGTGCCCCTCCCCCTAAAATATTTCCTAATGGATATGGAAATTTGAATGAAGACTCTGAAGATAGTGTCTTGAATAATGGTTCACCTGATGCCTTTGAGGCTGATTCCATGGATGCAATTGTTACTGCAAAAGCTAATGCTCCTCCTATTACTGAATAATTTGCAGTTCCATCTAATTCTTTTAGAACTTCATGAATTCCTCTAAGATCTGATGATTCTAAACCGATAAATTTTTGAGAATTGTTTTTTAGTATCTTCAGACTTTCTTCAGGGTTTTCATTTGGGAAACTTATGGCTTCATATTTCCCTACGCTAGCACCTGATGGTGCACATACTCTTCCGACAAATTTGTTGTCTGATTCAACATCAACTTCGATTGTTTTACTGCCTCTGCTATTGTATAGAATATGTCCTTTAATTGAGGAGATCTTGGCCAAGTTATTCTAACTCGGATTGAACTTCTTGTTTTCTTCTTTGAATTGCTTCGTAAAATGGAATTACTTGCTGTATTGTTTCTACAGTAGTTAAAAGCATTCTTCTACAACAATATCTCTCAAAACCTAAAGAATCAATAGTTTTTGTAGGATCTTCTCCGGCTTTAATTTTGTTTTGATAATCTTCAAATTTATCAGCAATTAAGTTTCCACAAGTTAAACATCTAACAGGAATTAACACGAATGAGAAAGTAACCAAGGATTATAAAAACCATGCAAGAATTTTTTTTTGCGGACGTCGCCCAGCCTGGCCAAAGGCGCTAGCTTGAGGGGCTAGTCTCTCAGGAGTTCGTGGGTTCAAATCCCATCGTCCGCACTACGGTTTACCTATTTCTCTAATTTTTGCAAAATCTTGATTAATTCAGTTCGCCTTTTTTCTTCAGTAATTACTGATCTAACATCATCTACTAGAATCCTATTTACATCAATTTTTCTTCTTGCTTCTTTTACTACTTTATCGTACATTGAAAAAGTGTATAGCTGCAGATACAAGTTTTCCATTATTTCAAAAATCCTTGTTGCCTCATCAATATTGTCAATTCTAATTTTGTTAAAAACTTGTCTTTTCAATTCTCCTATACAATCCAACAATCCTAGAACATATGATTCTGGCATTACTGCTAATTTTTTATCTGAGGGGATTTCTTTTTTCTCAACAATTGCAATTAAACACGCAGCTTCTACAAATTCTTGTTCTGGAGTAATTAGATATCTCCTTAGTCCACCAGTTGCTTTTTTCTTGTATTTTTTTAGTAATGTCTCTGCTTGTTTTAGATTATTTTTTCCAGTTGATAAGTCTCCTTTATGGACTGCGATGATTGATTTACTACATAGAATAATAATTTCTCTGGTGTTTTTTAACAGAAATTCTCTAGCATCCTGAACTGATCCTAAATCTTTCGCAATCTTATTTAACGATGGTTTTACATTTTTTAACGTCATGTTTTTCAATATTTTGAAACTAGGATAAAGTCGTTTGCTAACACTTAGGACTAATACAAAATATCTATCTGAGTACTTAATTAACTATCATGGTATATGATGGGATCTCAAAACATTGTAAATCTAAAATATGTTACGTTGGAGATGTCACTGTAATTGTTGGAATGAATCGTTATTTTAGATGCTAATTAATTTTCAGTTGTGACTTTTAGATTTTGTGAATTATCTACAAGTATATCTAGAGATTCTATCATCATACCTTGTTCAGTAAATTTGTCTAAAGTGGTGACCAGTTTCCCTGTCTTAAAATCAACTACTGAAATGGTTCCTGCGTTTATTCCTTCTAGATTAAGTAAATTATTTTGAACAAACATGTATTGTTTGTCAGGACTGAACAAAATGTGATGTGCTCCGTGCTGTACAGGTAATGTTCTAAGTAGTTTAGGTTGTTTAGGATTCTCTAAACTGTATTCATTTACTACTCCAGGAGTTGCAAAGCTTACATACAGATTCCCATTTGGTCCAAAAATTATGTCAAGTGGCATATTTTGGTCGCGAATTTTACCATCATCGACTAGTTTTGGATCAAATGTTTTTGTTTCATCATTCCATATTAAAGCCCAAATTGTTCCATCAAACATTCCAGAGACGTATGCAATGTGTTTTGTTGGATGAAATTGTACTTCTACTGGAGCACTGGGCATATTTTCATCTTGTAATAATTCAATGTTGGGTAAGACTTTTCCTGTACTGTATTCAATTATGGATATTGTAGTTCCAGGATCTTCAAGTGTTGGTGAAACTGTTTCTGTGACTATCATTCTATCAATTGTTTCATCTGCTGAAATGCCGTGAGGATATTTAACAAATGCGTTAGGATTTTGTTTTTTATCTGATGAAATCTCACTAATTTTTTCATCTGTGTTTTCATCAAAAACAATTATTCTATCTGATCCCATGCACGTAAGATAAAATCTATCTCCGTTTTGACCAAAGTACATGTTTTCTCCAACATCACATGAACCTGTTTCTATTGGAGAAATGTCAAAAATTCTATCCTCATGAAGATTAATTCGATAAAGTTTTTCGCCGTCTAAAGCTGTATTGTATATTTTAGAACCTTCTTGATTGTAAAACGGGTGATGCATAAACACTCCTTTTCCAATTGGCGCATCTTGCAAAATATTTCCAAATGTGTCCGAGTCTGGATTAATATCGATAATAGCTAATCCATCTTTCTCTCTAATCTCACCTATTGCTCTGTAATTGACTAAAGCCATGATTGATTCTTTACCTGTGGATAAATCTTGAATGTTGTTTTCTAATGAATCAGTACTAAAGGATATTATGACTATGAATATTGCAATAATGATTATTCCTATCCCGATACCCACTGTAGTTTTTTTATTCATTAAATTTTATGTAAAAACTGATTTTAATATGGTTTTTTACATCCAATGAAGATTTGACTCTCAATTTTTTTACATCTATTCTATTTACAAAACAATAATTAAATCTCTATGATTGAATTTATTTTAGTCCTATTTTATGTTTCCAAAGCTCTTATTTTGGATATAATTCCATGAATGATATGGAAATTACAGTTGATCAAATGTACAATATTGAAAATAAAGGTCATGATATGGGATTTTTGAAAAAATTCATGATGGAAAACGCTGGAGCTGCAGCGGTTAGGCGATTGCTTGAAAAAATAGGTGATGTAGAATCAAAAAATATTCTAATTTTTGTTGGATTGGGAAATAATGGTGGTGATGGTTTGGTAATGGCAAGACATTTAGCTGGATATGGTGCCAAAGTTACAGTAATGCTTCTGGGCAGTCCTGAGACAATAAAAACTGAAGAAAGCAGTTGGAATTGGTCAATTTTACAAAAAATGCCGTCTGTAAAATTAATGTCAGGTAATTCTTTTGAATTTGATTTTAAACCTGATGTGATAATTGACGGAATTTTGGGAATTGGAATATCTGGTGACATTCGAGAACCATATTCTTCAGCAATTAATTTCATCAATGAAGCAAACTGCTACAAATTTGCAGTAGATGTTCCTTCTGGAATGGATCCCCAAACCGGGGAAACTGCCAATGTTTACTTAAAATGTGATATGACAGTTACTTTTCATAAAATGAAACAAGGAATCCCTAAACGAAAAGATTTGACTGGAGAATTGTTTGCAGAAAAAATTGGTATTCCACCTGAAGCTGAAGAGGGAATTCTATGAAAGTACATCAAATTCAAGTCGGAAATATGCAGAATTTCTCCTACATTGTTGAAGATGAAGATACTAGTGAAGCGATCATAATTGATCCTTCATGGGATTTAATTGAATTAGAGATGGTTATTAAAAAAAATAATCTAAAAATTAAATATATTGTAAACACTCATCATCATTTTGATCATACTTTGGGAAATGAATCAATGGCTGAATCTACTAAGGCACCAATCATCCAACATGAATTTTCAGAATTAAAACATGACATTACAGTAAAGGATGGTGATTTTATCGAATTTGGAAATTCTAAATTAAAAGTACTACATACTCCAGGTCATTCTAAAGATAGCGTTTGTCTTGTAGGTGACGGAAAAATTTTTTCTGGTGATACATTGTTTGTTGGAAATTGTGGCAGGATTGATTTACCTGGAGGAAACGCAAAAGATCTCTATCATAGTCTATTCGATGTATTGCACAAATTAGATGAAAATCTAGTCATGTATTCTGGGCATAATTATGGTGGATCTGAGATTTCAACTCTGGGGCAAGAAAAAATCACTAATCATGTAATGCAAAAAAGAACTGAACAGCAGTTTCTTGACATGATGGGTTAGGAATTATAATGGAAAATTTTGAACTGTTTGGAAATATAGAACAAGGTGAAAATTTTCTTGAATCGATGAAATCTAAAAGATTCCTTTTCTCTTTTGTAATTTCTTATTCTGAAACTTGTGAAATTCCTGGAATTACGTTTGCGGGTGCAGATAAAGATTTAATTCAGTTTACTCCTGCTGCTGATGCTGAATATCTTCATTATGGATATTGCAAAACTATTGATAAAATTCCGATGACTCCTGATGGAAAACCCACTCCTGCATTATTAACAAAAACCGCCTTAGAATCAGCTAGTATTCCTCACTTGACAATTAATGCTGGAAGTAAAATTTCTCCACAACTTCCATTTATTGATACTGGTATGTCTTTTGGAAAAAATATTTCAACAGATGATGCCATGACTGATTCACAAGTGTCTCATGCTGTTGACTATGGACGAATTGTAGGTAGAAGTATGGCATCATTTACAGATTGTTTAATAATTGGTGAAAGTATTCCTGGTGGGACGACCACGGCTCTAGCTGTTCTAAAAGCATTAGGTTATGATGCCAAAGTTAGTTCTAGTATTCCAAATAATCCAGTTGAATTAAAAAATCAAATTGTTAAATCTGCACTTGAAAGAATGGATTCTGATCATCCATATAGTATAGTAGCTAAAGTCGGTGATCCGATGATTCCGTTTGTGGCTGGAATGCTAAGTTCTGCATCTAGTGTATCTAATGTGATGTTGGCTGGAGGGACTCAGATGGTGGCAGTTTTGGCTTTTGCAGCAAAAATTGGGTTTAATGAAGAAAACACAACGATTGGAACCACCTCGTACATTACTAATGATGAAAGTGCAAATTTTACCAGCCTTGTAACTGAAATTGCTGATATTCCTGCAATCTCTGTAAATCCAGGCTTGGGAAATTCACAATATGTTGGTTTGAAAGCATTTTCTGAAGGATTTGCAAAAGAAGGAGTGGGAGCAGGTGGTAGTATTATTTCTTCAATGATTAAAACTGGAAATAATTCTACAAAATTTTTAGAAATTGTAGAAAAAGAATATCGTAGATTGTTTACTTTACAGTGACTGATTTTGCCAGATTTCTAGGATAATCTGGATCTGCATCTTTCTCAAGTGCTGCATAATATGATAAAAATTGAATTGGAATAATTTCTGAAATTGGATATAACACTTGATCTATTTTTGGCATTTTTATCCAATAATCATAAACACTACTTTCGATATCTGAAACTCCAATAATTTTTGCGCCACGAGCTTTAATCTCCCTGGCACTGGTTAATGTATCTGAATATGTTGAATCATTTGGATTTATTATAATTACAAATACATTTGAATCCATTAATGCAAGAGGTCCATGCTTTAATTCTCCCCCTGGTATTCCTTCAGCATGAATGTATGTTAATTCTTTTAATTTTAAAGCTGCTTCTTTTGCAATTGGATAATTGATCCCTCTCCCAAGTACATAGATATCTGAGATATTTTTTAACTCTTTTGCAATTTTTTGAATCTTTACTGGGTTTTCTAATATTTTTAAAATTGATTCAGCAAACTTTTTAAAATTAATTGTTATTTTATTATCACTTAATTTTTGCACTATTTTATAGAGAACTACTAATTGAGATGTGAAACTTTTTGTTGCGGCTACCCCAATTTCTGGTCCACAATTCATTCCAATTATAACATCTGCCTCTCTAACAAGTGAAGATGTCATCAAATTCACTATTGCTATTATTTTACAATTTGCTTGCTTTCCAATTTTTACTGCATCTAAAACATCTGCACTTTCTCCACTTTGAGATATTGCTATTATGATGGAATTTTTTTCAATACTCTCTGGTGAAAACTGGAGTTCACTTGACATAATTGGCTCTGCTTTAATTTTTACATATTTTAAGAGAATTTGCTTTGCAATGAGTGCTGAATTATAGCTGGTTCCACTGCCTGTAACATAGATATTTTTTGCATGTTTGATATAATTTGCTGCTTTTTCTATTGCTTCTTCTGTTTTCTCTCCTGCTTTTAGTATGGTTTCATGTTGTTCGTAAATTTCTTTTAATGTGAAATGTGCATAATCCCCTTTATAAGTATCTCCAAATTCTTTGGATACTTTTGTAATTCCATATTTTGCGTCCTTCCCTTGAAAATCTAAAATTTGGAATTTGCTTGTCTCTAAAATTATAAAATTTCCATTTTCTAAATAAATTGCATTATCAGTATATTCAATAAAACCTAAAACGTCACTAGATAGAAAAAAATCATCCTGTCCTACTCCTATGATTAATGGTTCATGAAATCGTGCAGCTACAAGTTGACCGTTTTCAAACATTGCAACAAACGCATAATGGCCTTTGATCTCTGAAACTGTTTTCAAAATTGTTTCTTTAACATCTTTTGTTTTTTCATAGTGTTTTTGAAGTAAGTTTGCAATAATTTCACTATCTGTTTCACTTTTGAAATTATATCCTTCATCTTCTAATTGTTTTTTTAATTCTTCAAAATTTTCTATAATTCCATTATGTACAATTGCAATTTTTTCTGAGTTACTTGAATGCGGATGCGCATTAAATTCTGTAACTTTTCCGTGAGTTGCCCATCTAGTATGCCCAATACCTATTTTTCCAGGAAGTGAATCTAGCTGAATTTTTGAATTGACTTCATTTACTTTTCCAATTCCTTTTTTTAATTTGATTTGATTATTTGATTCAGTTGCTACCCCTACACTGTCGTATCCCCTGTATTCCATTCTTTTTAATCCCTTTACGATTATAGGTGCTGCAAATTCCTTTCCATAATAACCGATTATTGAACACATTGTGATTCTCTTTGATAATTGGGGTTATTTACTGATAAGCCTATTTTTTCGATTATTCTGTTGAAGAATTTTTATCTTTTGTGACTTCAGTCGTAATAGCTTCAGTTGTTTCTTCATCTGTAGTCACTACTTTTGGTTCCTCTTTCTTTGTTTTTTCTAACATTTCAGGAATCTTTGATTCTGGTGTAAAATGAACGCTGTCTTCTTCTTCTATTGTTACTGTATATGATGGAATGTTGACTTTTCTTTCACCAATCATTATGTGACCATGAATAACTGCTTGTCTTGCTTGATAAGGTGTTTTAAATCCAAGTTTCGTTGAAACAATAGTTTGTAATCTTCGTGAAAGCAAATCTTTTGCATTTAGATTGAGTACGTCATCTAATGTTGCATCTTCTGATACCAAACCAATTCTTGCAAGAGATTTCATTAAAATTGGTTCTTTTTCTGCTCTAACTTCTTGTCTTAATGCAAGTAATGATCTTGCTTGATGTCTTACACTGGATAATTTGGTATGAGCTTTCCATAATTCTTTTTTTGTTCTTAAACCATAAGTACCCAGAGTTTTCAATTCCTCCATTTTTAATTCATAATTTAGCGGTCTTTTTGGTTTTCTCCATGCTTTTCGTGGATATTTAGGATCTCCCATTTATTTCACCTATTCTTTTTTCTCCTCAGTTGCTTTCGCTTCTGCAGCAGGTGCAGCTGGCGCGGCTGCCTCTCCGGTCGGGGCTGCTACAGCTTGTCCTGCAGATGATTTCACGGGAGCTGCTTT
>CAJQMY010000031.1 GCA_905479565.1 uncultured Candidatus Nitrosopumilus sp. | reverse complement strand
TGCATTTTCAAAATCAGGACTTCCAGAGCATTGTTGTTCAGGCCATCCATAGTTTTTTCCAGGTAAAATTAAATTAATTTCATCATTTTTTTCAGGTCCAAATTCTGCAACAAATAAATTTTCATCATCATCCCAAGTCATGCCCTGAGGATTTCGATGTCCCAATGAATAAACAGGTGAATTAGGGAATGGATTATCATCTGGAATTGTACCATCATCGTTTAATCTCAAGATTTTTCCAGATAAAGAATCAAGATCTTGTGGCAAATGAGAAGCATCAGAAATAGTACCTGTACTCACATACAATTTTTCATCGGGTCCAAATTTTAGAAAACCGCCATTTGTAAATGGAGAGCCAGGGATTTTGTCTAAAATAATTTCTGCATTTTGTAATTTGTTTTCTGATTCAGTAATTCTCAAAATCTTATTCCATAAATTATTATCTTCTTCATAGGTCAAAAATACATACATGTAATGATTGCTTGAAAAATTTGGATGTAATGCAATTCCTAACAATCCACCATCAAACACGTCAGCTCCACGCAATATAGCTAATGGTGATTCTAACAAAGTATTATTTTGAATTACTTTAATCATTCCATCTTTTTCAGTAACAAAAATCCTGTCATCAGAAACAGCAATGGCTCTAGGCTTATCAAAATTTTCAGCTAAAATAGTTACAAAATCACTTTCAGAATTGGAATTTGGAACTGGTAATGGAATCGGATCTGTCGGAGATGTTAAAACTAATGCTGAAAATACAATAGCAATAACAATTGCAGCAACTTGAATTTTTTTATCCATAAAAACATGAGTTCCTCAAATCATATTAATTACTTTCAAGAATTTGATAAAGCGTATATACGGCTCAACTTCATTTATGTTCAGCGGGGTGGGGAAGCCAGGTCATCCCGGCGGGCTCATAACCCGCAGTTCAGTAGTTCAAATCTACTCCCCGCTACTTATTTTCCATACACACAAAACCATGAAAGAGATTTATCAAATTTTGATGACTTGTTAATTATTCCAATTCGCTGAGATGGTCTAGTTAGATGCCTATGTGCAGATATTTTCGGAAGATAGAGTTGTTTTTTTATATTTCTTGAAATTTCAGTAATAATTTTTTTAGAAGCTTTTTTTCCACAACGGATACACTGAAATCCTTGATTGATGCCTTTAGATTTCATTTTTTTGTGACATTTATTACAGTGAGGATTTGATAAAACGGTGTTCTTTTCTAGTGAAATAATATCAATAAATTCAAGATTGATTATTCGTGGAAAATACTTAGAAGCTTTTCTAACTCCCCCACCAACACTAATTTTATCTCCTTTTAGTAAATTTGACGCAACTATGGCCATACCAGTTGGTTTGTAAACTGCACACCAAAATTCATGATTCTTAAAAATAATTTTAAAAAATACATGACCTCCTTTGACAATTTTTGGTATATTAGATACAATTCCAGAGATTTTTCCAGACGCATAAGGTTTCATATTTTCAAAAGTTAGTTCATTTTTCAAATGATCACCAGTTCCTTGATTTGATTTGAAGATCATATATCCATCTAATTTTTCAGTTGTTTTGAGAATTTTAGTAGCATAAACCAAAGAGTTGACATTTTCACCTCTAACCCCATAGAAAACAGGATCAGGACCATGCGGAGTAATTAAAACTCGACCCTTCTTTGTATCAAAACTGTTGAACGTATTGGGAAAAGTTTTTTCCTGCATATGTTTTACGCTATCAATAGAAATCTTTCTTTCTTTTCCAAACTTTGGTTTTTTGCGGTAGCTTAAAAGTTCTAATGTATGATCCTGAAAATCATAACCTATTGCACCTATAGCACCAACTAGTCCTTGACCATTTCCCTGATAATGAATCTCAAGATTGTTTTTCCTGGCAAATGTTTTAGCACTATTTCTATTAATTAATTGCCATAAAGCTAATTTACTAAATTTAATGAATTCAAACGGGATACTATCACTTTCAAAAAATACCAGTCCAGGATTAGCACCATTTTTAGTATCAGAATATTTTGAGATAAGATTTTTAATTTGATTTTTAATTTTAGATGGGTTTTTTGTCTTTATCTTAAAAGAAACTGCGCCATTTCCCCTAGTTTTCCAGGGAATGTTAGGATTGAATCTAATTAATCGTGGAAAATCCAAAAATTCTATTTTTTGTTTTTGGAGTGAATCAACAATTTTGTATGCTAAAAAGGTGGTACACATGCCTTTAGGAGAATCAGTATCATCAAATCCTACATTAAGTACAGTTTCCTTTTCCATGACTTGTTTTAACGGATTAGACATTTCTAGTTGTTGTAAACTTCAGTTGATTTAAATTAATAACGTGCTATTCCAAGCTAAATTGATCATAGTAGATGAAGCAAGAATTTTCAAAGAAATAGATGAAAAAAAACCGGCATCAGTTTCATTAAATGGTCCAGATGGCATGTTACCTCAAATTCAAGACATGGCAATTAAAATTTCAACAAAATACGATATTCCGGCATATGTTTTGGCAGACACAACTTGGGGAACTTGTGATTTGAATACAACAGGTTCAAAAATACTAGGAGCTGAAATTCAATTTAATATTGGACATACGATCAACACAGAATCATTAGAAAAAAATTTGGTCCTAATTGATGCTTTTGATGATATTGGATTTGATAGTGTTGCAGAGCAATGTACAGATCTTTTAAAAGGAAAACTGATTTCACTTGTTACAGATAGTCAACATCTACATCAAATGGATAGAGTTGAAAAAATTTTAGTAAAAAATGGAATTAAAGTAAAAATTGGAAAGGGTAAAGGACAATTAAATGACGGTCAAGTATTTGGCTGTGAATTTTATCCTGCAACAGAACTAAAAAAAGAGGTTGATGCCTACGTGTTTTTAGGACAAAGCAATTTTCATGCTGCAGGAATTGCATTATCAACGAATTTACCAACATTTGTTTTGGATCCTTATTTTAATGAAATAAGAGAAGTAACAGAATTTGCACGTTCGCTAAAAAAGAAAGCATCTCTAGCAATATTCAAAGCAGCTGAAGCAAAATCATTTGGCATAATTATCGGATTAAAAGAGGGGCAATTATCAAAAGTATTTGGATTAAAATTTAAAAAAGAATTAGAGAAAGAAGGGAAAACAGTTCAGCTGTTTGCACTTACAGACATTACAAATGAACGATTAAACAATCTTAGAGGAATTGACGCATTTATTCAAGTTGCCTGTCCAAGAATTTCTACAGACAATCAATTTGACAAACCCGTATTGTCCACTCCACAGGCTAATGCACTTCTGAAAGTTTTACGAAAAGAAAGTATTGGCGAATATCTAGAAATTCCACACTGGTTATAATTACAAGATCAGTTTTTTGAATCGAGCATCATCAGAAAGTTTTTCAAATGTTTTTGATGTTTTAGCTTTTACTTTGTATTTTATTCCTTGAGAAATAGTACGTTCAAGCAAATCTAATGCCTCTTTGTTTTTGGACAACATAACAAAATTACAAGATTTGTCAAACAAAACATCCGCATTATCAGGGTAATCATCCAAAATTTGGTCACAGCATTCAACAGATTCACTATAATTTTTCATAGAAAATAAAATTCGCTCTTTATGATACAGTGCAATGTTATATTTTGGATTATTATCCAGTATGCCATTACATATGGATAACGCATCTGCAAATTTTTTTTGTTTGCGAAATGAGGAAATTTTGTTAACCAGTAATGAAAGATCATCTGGAGAATGCTCTAAAGCAATATCATAACATTTTATTGCATTTTCAAAATCTTTGAGTTTACTCAGAGCATATCCCTTATTGTTAAGAGAGATTACATGTTGTGGGTTTTGATCTAAAATTTTATCATAATATGTAATGGCTTCACGTAATTTGCCTGTTAAAAATAACCTATTGGCTTCATCTAAAATTGAATTCGTTTTTGGATCTTCCATATTATAAAGACCCAGGTTTGATCAAAATTTTTCCAAAAAGACCTTTACCTTTGAGCATTTTTGTATGTGCATCTGCAGCTTCCTCTAATGAATATACAGAATCAATAATAGATTTAATTTTGCCTTGTGACATCCAATACAAACCTTGTTCTAACTCAGCTCTAGTTCCTTGAGTGGAGCCTAAAATGTTAATGCCTTTAAAGAAAATATGACGTAAATCAGTCTTAGCATCATAACCTGTTGTTGCTCCAGTTGTTACTATAGTTCCACCGTAGTTTAACAAAGTAAGTTCTTTGTTCCAATGGGAACCGCCAATATGTTCAAAAATGACATCAATTCCAAGTACATCTCCCAAAGGTTTAGGGATTTTTTTAGCAATTGATCGTACTTCTTTGTGCCAATCTTCTTTTCTATGATCTACTGCAAAATCAGCTCCGAGTTCTAATAATTTATCTAATTTATCAGGACTAGCAGTGGCAATTACAGTACATCCAAAAAGTTTTGCAATTTGTATTCCATAATTTCCAACACCAGAACTTCCGCCCATTATCAAAATAATCTGTCCTGGTTGGATTTTTGCTCTTCCTACTAACATGTGCCATGAAGTTAACAAAGTCATTGATGCAGCGGCAGCTTCATCATATGAAACCCCTTCAGGAATTTTTACAACATTAACTTCTGGAAGATGTGTAAACTCACAATAGCCTCCCCATAGAGGTCCAGTTTCAAAACCCCAGATAGTTCGTTTTTTACAATCAAATTCTCTGCCATCAGTACAGGCTTTACAAACTCTACATGACATATTTCCATGTGAGACAACCCTATCTCCAACTTTGATAGTTTTAACATCACTGCCAATAGCTGTCACCTCACCAGCAGCATCAGTTCCAGAAACATGAGGTAATGGGATTGCCAGTGGTTTGCCTCTCATCCCCCAAATATCATCATAGTTAAGAGCAGCCGCCTCTACTTTGATAATAACTTCATTAGATTTTGGTTCAGGCATAGGAATTTCTTTAATTTTTAAGATTCTAGAAAAATCATCATCATCAGTATATTGATCATACACTAGGGCTTTCATGATTTTTATCTAATTTTTGAAGATATATGATTTGCCAAGATCCTTTAAACCGCAAACAATTATAATCATAAATATAGAATTCTCAGCATGTCTGAAAATGCAACACTTCCTGGTGACAAAATAGCATCTATTGAAGAATATGAGGCAGGAAATAATGCTTTTGACGATGGTGATATGGTTAGAGCCGCAACTGTTGGAGAAAAAGACATTGACAAGATTTCACGAACTATAAATGTAAAACATCCAAAACTTTTGTCAATTCCAAAAGTAGGAGACATCATTATTGGTACAGTAGCCGCAGTTATGTCATCAATGATTGCAGTTTCAATTGATTACATTAATGGGAAACCTACAACATCAAAAGTAGAATGTATTTGTGGAACACGAAATTTGAGAATAAGAAATGTTGCATTAGTCAATGACATTGTCACATTAAAAATCCTCAATCATCTTAATGGTACTATCCATGCATCAATTAGTGAGCCAAATTTAGGAATTTTATTTACAAAATGTAGAAAATGTGGTGGAAAAGTTATTCCAATGCGTGATGCAATAAAATGTACAGATTGTGCATGGATTGATGAGAGAAAACTTTCTGTAAACTTTGGTAATAGTGACTTCGTAAATTTAAGAGATTAAGAAATGATTCATGTTTCGTTCCAAGGTGAACGAGGTGCGTATAGTGAAGCTGCAGCAAGATCATTTTTCAATAAACAAATTGAAACAATACCTCAAACTACATTTGCAGAAGTATTAGAGAATACTTCAAATGATAAAACACAATATTCAATTTTACCAGTAGAGAATTCTTTAGAAGGAAGTGTTGGTGAAAGTTATGATTTGCTGTATTCAACATCTCTAAATGCAACAGGTGAGATCTATCATAGAATAAAACATTGTTTAATTGGGACTGGCAATGTGAATAAAATAGATACAGTATATTCACATCCTCAAGCATTGGGTCAATGTAGAAAATTTATTGAAGAACACAATATGAAAACAATTCCTGCATATGACACTGCAGGAAGTGTAAAGATGATTAAAGAATTGAACAAGAGTAATTATGCATGTATTGCAAGTAAAGAGGCTGCAGAAATATACAGCATGCCAATAATTTTGGATAATATTGCAAATAATCTCAATAACTATACGAGATTTTTGATTCTATCAAAAGGAAATAATTCTGAGACAGGGAATGATAAAACATCAATAATTTTTTCGATAAAACATGAACCTGGTTCTCTGTTTAGAATAATGGAGAACTTTCATAAAAATAACGTAAATCTTACTAAAATAGAATCTAGACCAACCAAAGCGAATACTTGGGAATATAATTTCTATGTAGATTTTGAAGGACATCAAAAAAATGCTAAAATTTTAGAAATGCTAGATACAATAAAACAAGACACACTATTTATGAAAATTTTAGGATCTTATTCATATGCAAAATTAAGCTAAAATCCCTTTGGTTTTCTTAATGTAAAACCCATACTAAATCCAATTATAATAACCCCAGTTGTAAGTACCATAAGATCAATTGTGAATCCAAATGGATTAGGAGTTTGTTCAGTTGCAGATACAATGTCTAATTGGCCATTTCCTGTATTTTGAATATTAATTTCTGTTACACCATCTTCTAAATGAACCCAATCTAAAATCAACGGTTCGTCAATTTTGTCTTTGAACGATTCAATGGTATTTTCTGAACTACTGCTTGGAATTTGTAATCCAGCACCAGGACTTCTAAGCTTAAGATCAAAGGCCGCACCATAAATTTCCATATATTGAACTGAATGGTTAGGGCCAGGGATTCTAAACGTTACTGAATCACCAGGTTCAATAATAAAATCTTCATTTACGCTAATAGTAGGTCCAAGTTTATCAAGTAAAGAATAACCAGCAAGTCCAATAATTATACTACCAATAGCCAATCCAATGATAGTTCTTTTAGAAAGCATGATGAAATTATTCTATATACGGTTTAAAAAATTATCTACATCAAAGAAACATCATGAGGCTGACTTTCTGCAAATCCAGCTCTAGACATTTTAATGAATTCTGCATTTTCTTGCATTTGTAATATAGTATGAGCACCACAATAACTTAATCCAGAGCGAACACCTCCAGTTAATTGTTTAAGAATATCAGTTACAGTTCCTTTGTGTGGAACCATAGCTTCAACTCCTTCTGCAACATAATCATTAAGATCATCATCAAGTGACATTGAGCCTGTTTCTTTAGATTTTCTTCCTATAGATGCAGCCAATGATGCCATACCTCGATAAATTTTGAATCGTTTTCCATTTTTAGTCAAAACAGTTCCCGGAGATTCATCTGTTCCACCAAGCATGCTGCCCACCATTACTGTGGAAGCACCAGAAGCCAATGCCTTAGTTGCATCGCCAGAGGTTCTTGTTCCACCGTCAGAAATTATTGGAATTCCATGATCCTTGCCAACTTTAGCACAGTCCATTACTGCAGTTAGTTGTGGAACACCAGAGCCTGTAATTACTCTAGTAATACAAATTGAACCAGAACCCACACCCACTTTTACAGCATCTACACCTGCTTTAATCAAATCTTCAGCTCCTTGAGCAGTAGCAATATTTCCTGCAATTAGTTCACAATTTGGAAATGCTTTTTTGATATTACGTACGGTACTAATTGCATTTTCACTATGCCCATGAGCAATATCTACGACAAGTACATCCACACCTGCTTCCAAAAGAGACTCACTTCGTTCTAAAAAGTCATCTTTAACTCCAACTGCAGCACCCACTAATGGTCTGCCTTTCTTATCTTTAGACGCGTTTGGAAAATCTGCATTATTTGTGATATCTTTACTTGTAATCAAACCTTTGATAAAACCAGAGTCATCAACAATAGGTAATTTTTCAATTCTATGCTTGTGCAAAATTTCTTTAGATTCGTCTAATGTAACCCCCAGTTTTGCAGTCACGACATCTTTTGTCATAACATCTTGAACTTTACTAGTTTTATTTGCAAATAACAGATCTCTCTCAGTTACTATTCCAATTAATTTTGAATTAGAATCAACAACCAAAAGACCTGAAATTTCTTTATCCTGTGCGTAATCTAAAGCATCTTCAATGGATTTATCTGCAGAAATCGAATATGGATTTTCAATCATTACACTGCCAGATCTTTTTACTTTAAGAATTTCATTTGCTTGTTCCTTAATAGTTAAAAATCTATGAATAATTCCAATTCCGCCAGCCCGAGCCATAGCACTAGCCATTAATGATTCAGTTACAGTATCCATATTTGCACTGACAAAAGGAATATTGATTGAAATATTTCTAGATAATTTCGTAGACAGATCTGTCTGGCTTCTGCTTGTGATATCTGAATATTTGGGTACAAGAAGAACATCGTCAAAAGTTAATCCTTCTTTAAATTCCAATGAAACCTTTGTAAGAAAGTTAAATATTGATTATAAGCCTTTGTGTTACATGAGTTTAGATGCCACCACTATCGCATCTCTGGTTGCATCTACATTATGAGTACGAATTACATCGGCACCGTTAAGAACGGAAGCCGTCTCCGCAGCAATTGAACCAAATAACCGAT
>CAJQMY010000030.1 GCA_905479565.1 uncultured Candidatus Nitrosopumilus sp. | reverse complement strand
TTTTAAAATATCTTGGCCATTAATCCCATACCAGATATCGTTGCTTTTTTTCCAAAGAAATACTTGTCCGCTATTGATTGAATTTTCAACATTTATTGTACAATTATTTTGCAAATTAGATGGATATTTCATCATTTACTGCAGGTGAAAATGTTTCAAAACCAAATTTTTCATGAATTTCTCTAGCAAACATTTCACAAGACTCGGCGTCCCCATGCACTGTACAGACTTTAGGATTCCCTTTGATTTTTTTAATCATATCGAACAATTCTTTTTTATCGGCATGTCCTGAAAATTGGAATTGCTTAACTTCTGCCGCAACTTTTAGATCCTTTCCTCTTGTTGATACCATTCCAGTATCTAGTAATTTTTTCCCAGGTGTGCCCTCTCCTTGATAAGAAACTAGAGCTATTCCATTTTTACTATCGAAAGATAATTGTTGTAAATAATATACTGCATTACCACCTACTAACATTCCAGCTGGAGAAATTACAACGCAAGGTTTTCCCATTTCCCGTTTTCTTTCTGCATGTTCTCTTATGGCAGTTGCACTTTTGATTGCTTCAGAAAATACTTTAGGTTCTCTTAGATATTCTGGATGTTTGAACATTATTTCATTTACTTTAAGTGCCATTCCATCCATTATTATTTTGTGTTTAAAATTTGAACTTCTCAAAATACATGCTATTTCTTGAGAACGTTCTACAGAAAACGATGGAATAAATAAAATTCCTTTTCTGTCCATTACTTCATTTGCAAATTCTATTAATTCTGTTTCTGATTCTTTTCTTGGCTTTTGCTCTGTTTTTGCATACGTGCTCTCAGTAATCAATAAATCAATTTCTCCAATGTCTAAATCCATTTCTCTAAGCATTCGAGATCCGTTTGTTTTGATATCTCCTGTGTAGAAAAGACGTTTTCTCTCAGATTCTACCAATACAGTACTTCCACCAATCACATGTCCTGATTCTCTGAATTCAAAAGTTGCATTGCCTTTGGTTACTTTTTGTTTGAATCCAATTTCCTTGGCATTTCTCATCATATTATTTAATTCCGGTAAATCAAATGGGTGCGCATTTTTTTCAATTTTTAACATATCGTTAATCAATAATTTTGAAAGGTCAAATGTTGGAGGTGTAGCGTATACGTCAGTATTTCCACTAACAAATAGGGATGGGACATTTCCTGAATGATCCAAATGAGCATGTGTGATGATGATGGCATCCAAATCCTTTGGTTTCACATGAAGTGGATATTGTGGAGGGGAGCCTCTTCTTCCAAACATTACGCCATAATCCAGTAATAATTTGGTGCCGTTACAATTAACTAAAAATCCTGATCTGCCAACTTCGTTTGCAGCACCTAAAACTCTAACATCCAAGAATTAAAATGAGTTTTCATCTACGTTAAAACCTTCTTAGGGGCGATCCGATCATTATGCCTGTAGTAGAATCTACAAAAGCTTTAATTAGTGTAAGCTAAGATCCGATCCTCATGGGAAGAAGTTTCGCAGATTGGTTAGCACAGCAAGACCAAGCCGTAGTCGCTAAGACACGTGCTGGTGACGAAGCAAACAAACCACTCTTAAACCAACTCAACTGGATTTGGGTAAACAATCTTATGAATAAGAAAGCAGACCTTAATCCTTCTTCAGCAGAACTACTTGACTGGGTAACCTCTGGTCAAATAGATGCAATGAGAAAATAAACGTGCACAACACGTTGTCTTTTTGTTTTTTGAATTATTTAATCTAGATTCTGCGCATACATTTTAAATCGATCATTTTCATAACAGGGTTATGAATTTTGATCATGGTTTAAATAGGCATCAAGTAATCTAATTACTGTAATGCCAATAGCAATACTTCCAGACATTGATGAACAAAGATGTATCGGATGTGCACTATGTGTAGAAATCTGTACAACTCTTGGTCCTGATGTCCTTAGAGTCAAACCTGTTGAAGGCTGGAAGAGAGGTAAAGCATTTGTTTTCTACCCAGAAAGATGTATTTCTGACGGTGCATGCATAGGTGTATGTCCAACAAAATCAATCTTTTGGATGAGACCAATGAATTACACAGCTGGACAACCAGTACCTCTTCACAAAAACGGTATCTTCATCAAAGGTTGGGCTGAAGACGCCGCCCTATAAGCAGCATCTTTTAGCACATTCTTTTTTCTTATTTTTAATTACGCAAAAGATTTTTTCTTGATCTCTTTTGGCAAACTCTTCACAAAATATTTTAGAAATTTATCCTCTTTATTAAAATGGATTTCAGAAAATTTATTGTTTGCAAAGAATTCGTTCCATGTTTTCTCAAATACAGGAAATTCATTTGGTTTAAAATCAATTCTAGAAGTTTCATGATGTGCTGCAGGAAAAATATCTGAAATCTCTATTGGTATTAATCCTAAAAGTGGGTTATATTGGCAAACTTGAAATGATTCAAAATCTTTAACTTTCTTTAGTTTACTATATTCCTGTGAAAGATACCCTGGTTTTGAACTTGACTCTTTGGTTATGATCAATTTCTTTTTCTTTGATTTGAATTTTCTAACCGTATTATGAAATGATTGAACTTCTGGTCTGTATTGATCCTCTTCACTGAATAAGAAAATTGCTTTTTCTTTGAATTTGGGCGTTCCCAAACCTAAAAATTCATAGTTTTCAGTCATAACTTCAATCATTTCAAACAACCTCGGATGGGCTCTTGCCTTTTTAATGACATACTCCCATAACCTTCCTTCATAGATTGCTTGTTTTACTTTGTCGACTTCTAGTTTAATTGCATACAAATTATGAATTGCTAGCTGATTGATTTTTTCGGCGGCCTCTAATTGACGAAGTCTATCTGGAGTATGTTTTGAACATACTTCACAATTACATGGAAATATGGAAATATCTGATAAATATCGTGTACCGTCATCTGTGATATATCTGAGTTGTTTTGCATAAAGCATGTATGACGCTGAATCAAAAGTGTCACATCCCAAAGCTATTGCAAATGGTATGGTAAGAGGATGCCCCGCACCAAATAGATGTAGAGGAATTGAGTGTGGCATCTGTTTTTTTGCAGCTACTATCATCTGTGCCAATAATCTGTATTCATACGATTCCATAAATTCAACTGGACTTCCCAATGCAAGCATTTGAAATCCCATGCTGACTAAATTTTTTGTAGATTTTCCAACAAGATCAAAATGTTCTCCTCCTTGAATTGGACCTATCCAAATTTGACCATTGTCTACACTGTTTTCTAGAGTTTGTTTACAAACATCTAGTGTATGTTTTACGTATGCCTCTGCTTTTTTGATTGGCATTCCATATCCTGTTGGTTTGTCCAGTGGAATTGCAAAATCAGTTAAGATGCCTCTTTCAAAATCTGCCATATCGGGTGGTAATACATCAACACCTCCATATTCAAGAACTTGATAACCTCCAGAATCTGTCATTATTCCACCATCAAAATTAATTATTTTATGAATTCCTTTCTTAACTGCTTCATCACCATAGTTATTTTTTGTAATGTAGGCATTGGTAATCACTAAATCAAAACCGATCTCTTTGATTTTCTTAGAAAGGATTGTCTGTTTAACTGGATGAATAACTGGTACAAAAGCTGGGGTCTCAATTTTCCCATGATTTGTATGCAAAGTTCCAATCCTTCCGGCTAAATCAGTTTTAGAGATTTCAAACAAGTACTTACACAAATTCAAAGGTGTTATTTAATCAATCAGCAAAAAATTTTCCTAAGTCATTATTTTTTCTCACTAATTCTAGCCAATCCACTACTTCGTTTCCTTTTTTATTCATAATTACGCTTATAATTTTTTCATGCACTTCTACAATTGTTTTTCCACTGACGTTTATTTGAAATGTTTTTTCTTGGAATTTATCTATTGCATCGTTTGTTATAATTCCTAAAATTTCACTACCTACATTGTCTTTGATTTTAACATCGTCATATTTTCTGTTTTTGTAAACTGGGATCAAATCATAGGGATTCCTTCGTAATACTATCACTATCTTTACTTGGTTTTTTCTTAGGACATATGGTGCCAAATGCCCTACGATTATATCATTTTCAGAAATTCTTGATTCAAGGACTTTTTCAAGTGTTTCAACATCTACATCATTTGTATTGTTATTTTTTTCAAATAGTTCGAAATCTTTTGCGATTTTATTAATGTCAATTATTGATAATTTCATTTTATCAGCAATTAGTTGTGTGATTGTGTGCTTTCCTACACCCGGATTGCCTGTAATTACTATTGACATGATATGAAATCATGGTTGACTAGATTAAACAATTTCTGCAATACTAATAAGTAGAATTGCATTTTTAACATTATTGCAAATTGGTTTACTGGGAAAAGCAAACGTTGGCAAATCTACATTTTTCTCAGCTGTAACTGAAACATCTGTTGCAACAGGAAATTTCCCTTTCACAACAATTGAACCTAATGTAGGAGTGGCATTTGTCAAAGCAGATTGTGCTTGCAAACATTTTGAAATCAAACATGAAAATGAATTGTGTTTAAAAGGTACACGTTTTATTCCTGTCAAACTCATTGATGTTGCAGGGTTGGTACCTGGAGCCCATGAAGGCAAGGGACTGGGAAATCAATTTCTTGATGATGCACGGCAAGCTGAAGTTTTAATTCATGTCGTTGATATTGCTGGAACCACTGATATTCAAGGGCAATCTGTTCCAGTTGGAACTCATGATCCCTTAGAAGATGTAGCATTCGTTGAAGATGAATTTGATCAATGGTTTGCAGATATTTTAAAAAGAGAATGGGATAAAATTACTAGAGAAATAGATCAAAAACGTGCAAAATTAACTGATGGGATTGCAAAAAGATTTTCTGGATTGGGAATTAAAGATTTTCAGGTTCAAGAAATTCTTCAAAAATTAGAATTCATGACTAAAAATCCGAAAGAATGGATAGATGATGATGTTGAAACTTTTGTAAAAGAATTAAGAAAAAGTACAAAGCCAATGATTATTGCAGCAAATAAGGCAGATCTTTGTCAAGATTTGGATATAATTAAGAAAATTCCTTACAATGTAATTCCGTGTAGTGCAGAAACTGAATTACTTTTACGAAAAGCATCAAAAGCAGGAATTGTCAATTATTCCTCTGGGGATGAAGGGTTTATCCCTGTTGAAGGAAAAGAAATCCCTCTGCCCCAACAAAAAGCACTTGATTTAGTAAAATCAGTTTTCTTAAAAATTGATTCAACAGGAATTCAAAAAATTCTAAATACTGCTGTTTTTGATTCTCTAAAATACATTGTTGTGTATCCTGTTGAAGATGAAACTAAACTTACTAACAAAGATGGAGTAGTTTTACCTGACACAAAATTGATTCCACAAGATTCTACCGCTAAAGATTTGGCGGGATTAATTCATGCAGACATTGCGAAAGGATTTTTGCATGCAATAGATTGTAAAACAAAACAAAGGATTAGTGGAGATCAAAAACTCAAAAATGGCGATGTTATCAAAATTGTTTCTACATTAAGTCGTGGTTAATTTGCTGGGATTAGGAATAGAAAGTACTGCTCATACGTTTTCTTGTGCAATAATTGAAAAACGTGGAAAAAAAGGAAAAATTCTTTCAGATATACGTAAAATCTATCGTCCTGAAGAAGGAGAAGGTATTCATCCCAGAGAAGCATCACGTCATCATATTGAGAATAGTTCTCAGGTCCTTTCTGATTGTATTCAGGATGCAAATGTATCAGTCAAGGATTTGGATGTTGTTTCATATGCTGCAGGACCGGGTTTAGGTCCATGTTTACGTGTAGGTGCTGTAGTTGCAAGATCTCTTTCTTCATACTATAAAATTCCGATATACCCAGTGAATCATGCAATTGGACATATTGAATTAGGAAAATTACTAACTGGCTCAACTAATCCTTTGGTACTTTTAGTGTCTGGAGGACATACCATGCTTTTAGCATTTTTAAATAAACAATGGAGAGTGTTTGGAGAGACATTGGATATCACTTTAGGTCAATTGTTAGATCAATTTGGGCGTTCAATTGGATTTGCATCTCCTTGCGGAAAAAATATTGAAGAATTAGCATCTACTTCTTCAAACTATGTTACGTTGCCATATTCTGTAAAAGGTAATGATGTGTCGTTTTCTGGATTATTGTCTGCAACAAAATCCGTTGCAACTAAAAGTAAAGTGGATGCTTGCTATTCACTCCAGGAAACTGCATTTGCTATGATAAGTGAGGCAGTAGAACGTGCTTTATCTTTTACAAGAAAAAAAGAACTTATGATCGTTGGAGGAGTTGCTGCTAACAAACGATTGTCTGAAATGCTAAAAGATGTCTGTAAAAGACATGGCTGTAAATTTTTTGTTGTTCCATTACAATATGCTGGAGATTGTGGAAGTCAAATTTGTTGGACTGGTTTATTAGAATCTCAAATAAAACCCGGTGCAGAATTAAAAGATACATTTGTTACACAATCTTGGAGGTTAGATTCTGTTAAGATTGATTATTGATTTTTGTTTTCATTGATAGTCTGTTTAATAATTTTAACCCAGCTTTTAGTATTGAAGACTCCAAACTTGAAAGTTTGTTCATCCTCATCTGTTTTTATTGAAAAACATACTTTTTTCATCAATAATCCTTCTTTCCATGTCTTTGTTACTTTATCTAATGAAACATCTAAAATTGTATCTCCAAAATGTTTAGAAAAGTCCATTATTCTTGCATTAGTTTTATCAAATGCCAATCTCTTGTTTGTTAATGTTAGAATTCCTGCACCCAGCTTATCCTCACTACAATCTTCTTGTTTGATTCGTTTTTCCCCTTTGTCCATGATTAATTTTTATTGAATTCCTCTGGATATAATGTTAATGAAATTAGTCAAAAAAGGTGCCGAGGCAGATCTCTATAAAACTAAATGGCAGAATTCTAACGCAATACTGAAAATCAGAAAAATTAAAACTTATAGGAATTCTTCACTGGATTCAAAAATTCGTAAACAAAGAACTATCAAAGAATCTCAAATGCTATCGCTTGTGAAGTCATTTGGTATACCTGCACCTCTTGTTTACTTTGTAAATTTAGATAAAACATTAATTATCATGCAGGAAATTTCTGGCAAACCCGTACATGACTTGTCTGAATCAAAAATTATAGCGCTATCGAAAGACATTGGAAAATTGGTAGGTACTTTACATAAGAATGGTATAATGCATGGTGATTTAACAACCTCAAATTTTATTTTGCATCAAAATACTGTTTTTATTATTGATTTTGGATTATCTCAAACTTCAATAAAACCTGAAGATCATGCAGTTGACTTGAGATTGATTAAAGAAATTCTTAACAGTGCCCATGCTAAAATTATGACATCGTCATGGAAAAATTTTCTAAATGGATACAAATCCATCGTTGGTCATGCCTATTTTGCTAAAATAACTAAACTAGTCTCGGAAATAGAAAGTCGTGGACGATATGCGCAAGTCGTTTGATTTATTTTTTGTATCTTCTAATAGTCACAAATATCGGGAATCCAAGACTATTTTGGATTCGCTAGGAATCCGTCTTGGATTTTTAAAATCTAACTTAAAAGAAATTCAATCAAATTCACTTGATGCTATTGCAATTGTAAAAGCTAGAGATGCGTTTTCTAAATTTAAAAAACCTGTTATTATTGAAGATGATGGTTTGTTTATTGACTCAATTGATGGATTTCCAGGTCCATACTCGTCATATGTTTTTCAAACAATTGGAAGTAAGGGAATTCTAAATTTGTTAAAAAATAATAGAAAGGCAAAATTTATTTCAGTTATTACCTATTGCGATAAAACAAATTTGCAATTGTTTAAAGGGAAACTAGATGGAAAGATATCTAAAGTTCAAAAAGGTAGAGGTTGGGGATACGATCCGATATTTATTCCGAATAATTCCAAGAAAACATTTGCCGAAATAAATAACAAAAACAAAGTATCACACCGATACAAAGCATTAAAAAAATTCTCTAATTGGTATTTACATAAGTAGGAATAAAACGATCAATAAATCGTTCATTATTTTGTAATATTGAGATTCTTGAAACAATACTTTCATCCATTATGGAAAATATTTTACTTTGTTTTGCAATTTGCTCACTGAATTCTTTTACTTCCTCCATTTCCAACATGTTTGTGTATTCTAATCTGTTTGTAGAGCGCCCAATGTGCATGTATGATTTAATCTCAACAAAGTGTGGACTTGCTTTTCTAAACATTTCTGCAAATGCTGGAATTGATTCTTTTTGATCATTATGATCCCTGATCAATGTAATCCTCAACACCGTTCTTGTTTTCAAATCTTTTAACATGTTAAGTGTTTTATTCCATCTTTCCCATGAATCATCATATCTTGGCTTGTTTATTTTTATAAACGATTTATAATCTGCGGCATTTGTCGACAGATACAATTGTGTTGGCAATGCATTTTCATCTTGTAATTTTTGAATCATGTCTGGTTCCTGCCCGTTAGTTACAAGAAAAATTGATTTTGTTGCTTCAAATGTTTTCAGATATTTTATCAGTTCTGGAAGTTTGGGATACATTGTAGGTTCTCCAGAAAGTGAAATGGCATAATGTGCAGGCAATAAAGATTCGTCTAATCTTTGTTTATCATTTCTTGAATCACCGTAAAATCCATTTATCAATTTTTTTCGTTCAGCCATTAATTTTGCTAAAATCTGTTCTGGTTCTGCGACTTGCTCTGGCTTCATTTGCATTGAATCATAGAATTCCATTGGTCTCCAACAGTACACACATCTATTTTCACAATACATGCCAGCAGGAGAAAATTCCATGCATCTGTGAGTTGAAATCCCGTAAAACTTGTGTTTGTAACAACTGCCCTCATGCTTGAATGATTTTTTTGTCCAATGACAAAGTCCTACAGTTGAATGATCTGCTACGCCATACTTTGCCTTTTTTAATTGTGCCGTAATTACAGGTCTGATCTGAAGTAATTGTTCATTTTCTTCTACAGTTTCTCCAGAACAACTCATTAGTTCAGATCGTGTTTTGGTTTATTTGAATTGATCGAGGTTTTTTGTCCGACATGGAAACTCTTCTCAAATTTATTGATATTTCTAGCCGATTCCAGAGTGAGGTTTAATAACTGGATCCTCGAGGTATTTTTAGGCTTTGAAAAAAATACCCTCTATATCATTCCTGTTCTTACTTGTGGCTACTTTAACCAGTATTCCAGTTGATCCAGTTTTTGCAGCCGATGATTTGGATAATGACGGTGTTGACAGCTCAATAGATGCTTGTCCTAATTTACAAGAAGATTATGAAGGGACCATTGATGGATGCCCATCAAATTTTGTTCCATGGTATGATGAAGATTATGACGGAATTGAAGATCATATTGATCAATGTCCAAATTTGAAAGAGCAATACAATAAATTCCAAGATGAAGACGGCTGTCCTGATAATCTTCCAGGAAGTGGAGATGGAGGAGCAGCAGACTCTGACGGTGATGGAATTATTGATTTGATAGATAACTGTCCAAACCAACCAGAAACTTTCAATGGCATTGATGACATAGACGGCTGTCCTGACTCTTATGGTACAGGTGACAGAGACCTAGACGGTGTTCCCGATTACTTAGATGGATGTCCACTAAGTGCTGAAACTTACAATAAATTCCAAGATGAAGACGGTTGTCCTGATTCTGTTGATGATTTTAATTTTGTTGATTCAGATAATGATGGAATTCAAGATAAAGTTGATTTTTGTCCGATAGAACCTGAAGTGTATAATGGATACAGAGACACTGACGGATGTCCAGACGTTGCATTAGATATTTCATTTGATGATAAAGATGCTGACGGAATTGCTGATCAATTTGATATTTGTCCAAACCAACCAGAAACTTTCAATAGATTTGCAGACTATGACGGCTGTCCAGATGCAGTTCCATCATTTGATGGAACACAAGATGATGCAGATGGTGATAGGATTATGGATGTTGACGATGCATGTCCGTTAGCTCCTGAAAGATATAATGGCTTCCAAGATGAAGACGGCTGTCCTGATATACCACCATATTCAAGTGATGCTGATACTGATGGTGATGGAATTCCTAATAGTATTGATCAATGTCCAAATGTAAAAGAAACTTACAATAAATTCCAAGATCTAGACGGCTGTCCAGATTATCAAGGTGATAATAAAGGCACTCCAGATACTGATGGTGATGGAATTAATGACTTTTCAGATTTATGTCCAAATCAACCAGAAATTTTCAATGGTATATTTGATCTAGACGGCTGTCCTGACACTAATTCCACATCTGATAGAGATCAAGATGGCGTACCGGATTATTTAGATGCATGCCCAACTGCTAAAGAAACTTACAATAATATTCAAGATGAAGACGGCTGTCCTGATAGCATATCTGGATTATCAGGATCTGATTTTGATGGTGATGGAATACTTGATTTAAATGATAAATGTCCTCTTGAACCAGAAACTGTAAATGAATATCTGGATCTAGACGGCTGTCCTGACGTTTCTATATTAGACTCCGATGATGATGGAATTAGAGATGCATTAGATCAATGCCCATCAACTGCAGAAACTTGGAATCGTTATCTGGATCATGACGGCTGTCCAGATAATCCTACTGAATCTGATTCGGATGGAGACGATATATTAGATTCTATAGATCAATGCCCACTTGACCGAGAAAGATATAATGGCTTCCAAGATGAAGACGGCTGTCCAGACTATCCTGATTTCATTACTTCATTAGATTCAGACTTTGACGGCATTCCAGATAATTCTGATGAATGTCCATTGGCCCCTGAAACTTACAATAAATTCCAAGATGAAGACGGCTGTCCAGATTATCAAGGTGATAATAAAGGCACTCCAGATACTGATGGTGATGGAATTGATGATTATAACGATCATTGTCCAAATCAACCAGAAACATATAATGGAATTTTAGATCTAGACGGCTGTCCAGATAGTTATATTTTAAAGAACGATAGAGATCAAGATGGAATTCCAGATGCAATTGATGCATGTCCAACTGCTAAAGAAACTTACAATAAATTCCAAGATCTAGACGGCTGTCCAGATTCTGTTTCAGAATTATTTGTAGTTGATTCAGATAATGATGGAATTAACGATGTTTATGATGATTGTCCTCTAGTTGCTGAAACTTACAATGGCTTCCAAGATCTAGACGGCTGTCCAGATATTGATGATACTCAACCTGACTCTGATGGTGACGGTGTCCCAGATGCAATGGATATGTGTCCAGAACAAAATGAAGTTTGGAATAGATATGTTGACTATGACGGCTGTCCAGATATGTTGCCCGTAGGTAATTTCATAATTGATACTGATAAAGATGGAATTAATGACGAAGTTGATTTATGTGTAAATGAAAAAGAATCTTGGAACAAATACAATGATCATGACGGCTGTCCAGATATTGCTCCAGAACAGTCTAGATACAAACATGATGCTGATTTAGATGATATCATTAACGAAAATGACATGTGTCCTCTAGAGCCTGAGGATTATGACGGTGACAGGGATGCAGATGGATGTCCTGACCAATAGGTGTGCCTTAAAATGAATAAACAATATCTTTTAGGCTTTTTGCTTTTACTAACATCTACAATTGGCATGGTGCCAGGTAATGCTTTTGCTGTTGAATCTCTTGATACTGACGGTGATGGTGTGCCAAATAATTTGGACCAGTGTCCTAATCTTTTAGAAGACTATGATCCGCAATATGGTAGTAACATTGACGGCTGTCCTGCAGACTTTGTTCCATGGTATGATGTTGATTATGATGGAATTCAGGACCATATCGATGATTGTCCAACTCTAAAAGAAACTTACAATAAATTCCAAGATGAGGACGGCTGTCCGGATTTATCTCCTGTTAATGCTCAAGGCATTGCTGATGCTGATGGTGACGGTTATCCTGATTTCATGGATTCTTGTCCAAACCAACCAGAAACTTTCAATGGCATTGATGACAATGACGGCTGTCCAGATGATTTTATCAATGTAACAGATTCTGATCAGGATGGAATTTCTGATACGTTAGATGCATGTCCATTAGAACCTGAAACTTACAATTTCTATCAAGATGAGGATGGTTGCCCTGACAGTGTAGATTCAATCACTTCGCAATACACATTTCCAGATACTGACGGTGATGGCATTGAGGATAGATGGGATCAATGCATTGACGAGCCAGAAAACTATAATGATTACCTAGACCATGACGG
>CAJQMY010000029.1 GCA_905479565.1 uncultured Candidatus Nitrosopumilus sp. | reverse complement strand
ATGTTCCATTGCGTGAGCAGCTTCTTTGAATATTTCTTCACCGTTTTGAGTTGCTGTGATTTCATAATTGACGTGTAGTTCGCTGAATTCAAGTTCTACTTGAGTTCCATCTAATACTTGAGAGTTGGTAATTGTTACCATCAACTCTACGTCTTCATCATGAGTATCATCTTTCATGGTGTCATCATGAGTATCTTCTACTTCTTGTACTATGATCGTACCTACCATCCATACATGGAATGCACAATAGTAAGGAACTTCACCTACTTCCTCAGGAGTCCATTCACCAGTTTCTCCTTGTTCCATGGTGATTACGTCAAATTCACCTGTTGGATTTTGGGTAAAACCGTCTACAGTTCCTGCTGTAAATGTATGTAATGATGCGTCAGTGTTTGAGAAAATTACTTTTCCACCAACATCTACTGTTGCTACACTTGGCATGTAACATCCTTCTGCTACACAATCCTGCCCGAAAGCAGAACCATCTACAGTGGTGATTGTTACTTCTGAATGATCTGCAAAAGCATCTGGAGTTGTTGTAGCTACAACAGATGCAATAGCAAATAGTACGAAGAAAGAGCTAATTGCTTTAGTCTTCATTAGACAATTTACTTGCATAGATCCTTAAAAACTTCACTAGAATTTTCGGATTATAACTCAGTTTTTTCTAAATCGGTACACTTTTAGAATTCCAAATGCAGGAATTCCTAGATACATTCCAATGTTTAGTAAAACAATTGAGATTCCATATCCTAGCATTTCTTGCTCTGAATCAATATCAATATGATTTAGTAATGATAATGACGATAGCATTGGAGTTAATCCCACTTTTACGATTTCTTTGAAAATTGGGTTTTCTCTTTCTAAGTTAGCTACGTTTGGTGAAAATGAATAATAGAATTGATTAAATCCACTCATAAAAGCAATTCCAGACTGTGTTGACAACACAGTATTATCTCTAAGTTCTCTTAGTTGTTGAATTTGTGGTGCCATTTCAGAACCATATGCTGCAGTTGCAATTAGACAACCACCATTTTCTTCAGTCGGTATAACGTTATCAGGCATTGTTGTTTGTGCATGTGTATCACCTACTACAATATCAAATGAAACTACTTCAGTCGGAAGTGGTTGAAACAATATGCCTTCTATTTCAAATTCCATTTTGTATATGCCTTCACCTTGATTAAATTCAATTGGAATTTTTACAGTTCCTACTGAAGTATGGGTAAGTGGGATTGGTCCAAACACTTGGTTACCATCTTTTGTAACAGTTATGGTGTAATCAATATGCTCTTGAGTTTTTTCTGTCATAGGATTTAGAAAGTCAATATTGATTTTTGTTTGGACATCTGGTTGTATTTCATCATATGATATATTGACATCAAGTGCTCCTTTGTCTGTTCTCAAAGTCTGCGATTCAGCAAATGCTGGAACAAGTAATAACGGAATTAGTGATACGGCAAGAAGAAATTTCATATTATGACTTTTAAAATCGGAAATAAAAGTTGTACTCTATTTTTCAAATGAACAAAATTGCCACGTGTAGGAATGCTATACCATCTTTAAATATGGAAATTATTATAATTTCTGTATTGTATAACAAGTTTTCATTATTCGTTTCGATAATTGGTATTTTCTCTATTGCCGTTATTTTACCTGATGCATTTGGACATGGACTTGGTGGAGATCAAGCCGAACCAATATCATTTGGTGATATGGAAGTAACTGTTAGTACGCAATTGAGTCCATCTGATATTACAGTAGGAGATGTTGATTCTGCTAACATGCAAGTACGTTTCTTTGACACATTAACTGATGAGAATCTTAACAAAGTTACTTACAGAGTAGAAGTTTGGCAAAGTGGTGAACTATTAGCTAGAAATTTGTTTTATGACATGGATGGTAGATTAGATGTTCAAATTAAACCAAAAACTGGATGTGATGAAATTAATCTTCACGAATGCTCAATTTATGGTGGTTCTGAACATGTGAGCGCTCCTGGTGCATTATTTGTACAGGGGGCCGATTGTACTGATGATAATTTAGATATCTGCGCAAGACCGTCGATTACCGGTCCAATTTTTGTCAAAGGTGGATTATACAAAATTAGAGTTGATATTGAAGCTGCTACTAGTCCAAGAACTGTATTAGCTAATTTACTAAGCTATGAAACTTTTGTTAGTGTAGCACAAGAACAAAAATTTTCATTTCAAACTGCAAACGCTGAAGAAATCCCTGTCATTGTAAAAACATACTATGACGATGTTGATAATTTTAAATTTGATAATTCAGATAATTCAATTTCTTTTGACATGCCTTTTGATTGGAGTCCTGATTATGTTAACTTAGTACAGGTGGTACATGAAGAAGTTAGAGTTCCAAAAACGTTTGCACCTTATGCAGATGGAAAACAATTCAAGGGATACGTTAATGGTGTTGAAATTGATCAGAGAGCCTTGCTAAATGATCCATATTCATCAGAGGATACAAACATTATTCATTTCTTGATTACCAAAAATGAATTAGAAAAAATTAATGAAATCCTTGGTCCTTCTAATTATGATAATTTACAAATGGATTTACAATTAGTTCCATTAGATGAAGCTTCAAAGAGTTCTACTGAATTTTATCTAGTGAATACTGACAACTTTGAACAAGTTCCAACAACAGTTAACATTGCATGGGATGGGAAATATGGAGCAAACCAAGATGTTCCATTTGAGTTTACATTCTTCAATGAAAATAGAGAACTAATCAAAGATGTTAGATATGCATATGTTGTTTTAGATGAATTTGATAATGAAATAGCACGAAATGATGGTAGTGATTTAGTTAATCCAGGAATCATGTCTATTGAAGGATTGGATGTTCAAAGAATCTACGTTCCTTCTGCTGGTCAAATTCGTGTTGACATTATAGTTTATGGAACTGGATTAGATTATGATCCAACTTATGCTGGAATTGGCTCAGCAATAATTGAAATTGGACCAGGTTCTTCAATCTCAACTCCTCCAATATCTGAGAAAACACCAATTCCAGGCTGGATTAAAAGCAATGCAGAATGGTGGGCAGCAGGGCAAATCGATGATGATTCATTCATTCAAGGAATTCAATATTTAATTAAAGAAGATGTTCTAAAAATTCCTCCAACTTCACAAGGAACTAGTTCTGGTTCAAACGATATTCCAGGCTGGATTAAAAGCAATGCAGAATGGTGGGCAGCAGGGCAAATCGATGATGATTCATTCATTCAAGGAATTCAATTCTTGATTAAAGAAGGGATTATGAGAATTCAATCATAGGTTTTTAAATAAATTCTGTTGAGTGATGATATAATGAAAGACATCAATGACATCATGCCAAAAGTTCATAACATGAGATGGGGAGCTTTGATGAATAAAGCTCCAACAAATGATAAAGTTGAAGAAATGAATAAAATTTTTCCTGATAACGGTAGATGGCATACAGTTTTTGAAGAACAAGATCAAGTTACAGTCGATGGAAAGGAAATTAGAAAGAAAAATCCTGACAAGTGGACCTAGATTGAAAAGTTTTTCATTACTTGCATTTTTAATAATTT
Source organism: uncultured Candidatus Nitrosopumilus sp. (assembly GCA_905479565.1). Taxonomy (GTDB): domain Archaea; phylum Thermoproteota; class Nitrososphaeria; order Nitrososphaerales; family Nitrosopumilaceae; genus Nitrosopumilus. The sequence goes on along the minus strand of CAJQMY010000029.1, from coordinate 8,736 downwards.
CAGCTGTTTTTGTCATTGGATTTGATAATGTATATGGTCATGGTGTAGGAAGTGAAACTTTTCCTCCTGTAGATCTAAATGGCAAACTAGTAACTTTAGAAGTATCATCGTCAAAAAGCGATCCCAATGAAAGTGATGATCAACAAATTTCAATATCACTTATTGATTTTAATTCAAAAATTACTCTTAGAGATGTCATGTTTCAAATTAAATCTGAACGTGGAGAGAAATTTCTTTTTGAGCAAGAATTCAAAGCAGACAATGGATTCATAGTTTTTAATTTTGTATCAGAAGAAACTAATTCGATAATTCTAGAAGAAGAGAACGGTAGTGGGATATTTGGTTCGTTATTAGGATTAGAAAGTAAAATGGTGCATGTTAAAGGGCCTAAACTTAGTGAAGGTGGTTTATACAAATTAGATGTAAGTGTATTAACTACTGATGGATATTCTCAAAAATTAGATCAACCCCTAGTCTTCAACGCTGGAATTTCAATAGCTCAAACATCTAGACATAATTTTATTGATCCAAACTTTGGTGAACAAAATATACATGTGGTTACTTACTATGACGAAATTTCAAATTTTAATTATGATCCTGATTCTAAAGAAATTAGCTTTTTCATGCCTTTTGAATGGAGCCAATTAAACATTAACCAAACATCAGTAGTTCATGAAGAGTTAATCATTTCAAAAAAATTTGGTGATTTACTCGTATCTGGATTTACAATGTATGTCAATGGAGTACAATTATCTCAAGATATTGTAAACATTGATGATTTTTTTGCTGATGAAAGAATCGTTCATTTTATAATATATCAAACAGAATTACAGAAAATTTTTGATAACAATTCAAACCAAAATGGAATGGATTTTGTAATTAAGCCGGACCGTGATTATACTCATTTAAGTGCGATTACTGACAATGGACAATTTAGAATTCTTACGTCTTGGGAACCTGACAATTTAAAATCAAATTCAAATACAAAAATATTTTTTGATATAACTGATATTTTCTTAAAGAATAAACCTGTTGCAGTAAATTATGAATTTTCGGTAACTCAAAATGAAAAGATAATTTTTGAAGAAAATGGATTTAGTACTGATTTCAAAGATGAACATAATATTGTAGAATTTACTATTCCAAATGATGTAACTGGTATTGTAAATTTCAATTTTAAAAATTTAGCTGATAACAAACTTGCAAAAGCAACATTCCCAATTGTGATTGATAGAATTTCTGATAAGGAAATTTCAATACCTGAATGGATTAGAAACAATGCATTATGGTGGTCTCAAGAACAAATAGATGATGATACGTTTATTCAAGGAATTGAATATCTAATTAAAAATAAAATCATTCTAATTCCTCAAACTCAACAAGAGACCTCGACATCTGAAGAAATCCCATCTTGGATTAGAAACAATGCAGCATGGTGGGCTGATGGTCAAATAGATGATAAAACGTTTGTTCAAGGCTTGGAATTTATGATAAAGTCTGGAATTCTTCATGTTTGATTGGTTTTTATTCGATCAATGAACCAGTCGCTTTAAATCGCTAAAATTGATATTTCAATCACTTTGTTTAGGCCTGAGAGCATAGTTGAAAAAAAATCCACACTATTTTCAATTGTAGTCACCGGCGTAATAGCAATTTTGGCTATCCCGATTATCATTCCTCATCTTTTACATGGTTATCATTTAGTCCACATTTTTCTACACGTTGGAGGAATTACACTTGCAGTTTTTATCGCGATACTAGCAGGATTTGCATATTACAGATTAAGAACAAAACGACTTTTACTTAGTGCAATCGCTTTTACAAATTTCATTACAGCAGAAGTTGTATTACTTGTTGATGCAACCTGGCCATCTGTATTTGATATTGGTGATATGACTCTTTTAGAAGTAGGACATTTATTGACATTTATCACGTTAGGATTATTGGCATTAGGGGTGTTTAGAAATGACTGATAGAAATTTACAATTACAAAAAATTATTGAACAAAACCCAGGAATTCAATTCCGTCAAATTATGCGTTCATCTGGTTTGAAAAATGGTGTACTGAGCCATTATTTGGGTAAATTAGAAAAAAGTGGAATAGTCAAAGTGATTCGTGGACCACGTCAAGCAAGATTCTATCCACCAAAAATTACTGAGGATGAATCAATTGCAATCAAGGCTTTACGAAAACAAACTCCACGAGATTTGTTACTTGCATTAATTGAAAATGATGGATTAGAATTTTCACAACTTGTTAAAGCAGTTAAAAAATCCCCGTCAACTGTTTCGTTATATCTATCACAAATTGTAGAAGATGGGTTAGTTGAAATTAGAATTGTTGAACTCAAAAAGATATATCGTATTAAAGCAAAAGATCTTATAGATAAATTAATTGAAGATTACAGACCAAGCTTGCTTGAGAAACCCACATCTGGATTTGAAGATATCATTAATTCTTTTTAGAGTTTTAACCTCGAAATTACCTCTTACATTATTGGTATTATTTTCATTAATGGTAATTCCACAAGTTTCTTTTTCAGAAATTTTTGTACCTGCTGATGAATATGTTGGATATTTTGATTCAAATGGAATCTATACAGTTGTTGGGAATGTAAAAAATGAGTATGATTATGCCATTATCCCAACTATTACTATATCTGTAAAAGAAAATTCTGAAATACTTTCTAAAACTATTACACATGTACCTTTAGGTTCTGGCACTGAAGTTCCTTTTAAAATAAAATTCTCAGAAATTTCTAATAACCCAATTTTACTTCCTGCTGAATTATCTTACGAAAAAACAATAAAGGATTTGATTCCAATTGTAGTTCTTTATGATGAAACTTTGATTAAATATGATGATGGCCATTTAACTGGTAGAATTCAAAACATAGGAGAACAAACCATATACAATCCTAAAATTTTTGCGGTAATTCACGGATATGAAAAAGTTTTAGACATTGGACAAAATATAGAATTAATTGAAAAAATTGAGCCAGGAGAAATTTTAGATTTCTCAATGTATCCTGATCCTTCAATTACAGATGAAATTTTTTATTATAGCTGCTTTGCACCAGTTGATACTACTGTAATTCCTGTAACTGCAAAGAAAAATGATGGGAATTTTGATTTTAGATATGACTCGGGTGCTTGGTATTCTGCTGCCAAATTTGATGAGACAGGAACTATTCTTAGTATCCGCGGATACAACAGCTATCCACTAGAGACATATGCAAATTTTGAATTTCCTCCAATTTCAGGAAATGAAAAATTCTCTGTTACTTTGAATGATGAACCTGTAAATTTTATTCAAAGTGTGGATGAGATGGGATTTTGGCACGTCGCCTTTCAGGTAGGTCCTACATCACAAGGTACGCTTAAAATTTCAGGTTTTGATAAAGGATTGCCTACTAAAATACCAAAAATCCCTCAATGGATTAAAACAAATGCTGATTGGTGGATTACAAATCAAATCTCAGATTCAGAATTTCTTGAAGGAATAGATTTTCTTTTTGAAAAACAAATAATATCAGTTCCTGAGAGAGAGGCGATTAATGAATCACAATGGAATATTCCTTCATGGGTAAAAAACCCTACAGGTTGGTGGTATGAAGAAAAAATCTCAGATGATGAATTTCTAAATATCATTGAAAATCTTGTTGCACGAAAAACAATTTTAATCTAAATGATACATTTTTCGAATGTACCAATTTTGTTTTTGTCTATATTACATTAGTAAAATACACAGGTCATAGTTAGGTGAGAAACATAGGAGTAATTTTAGTAATGTTTCTCCTCTTATTTTTCTAAAAAACTGAATAATCTTATTATACAATTTTTATCAAAGATAATCATCTAATGTTTCCGCTAAGAGATGAGAATCCGCATCCACCTGGATTCAAACCAAAAGTTACAATTGCACTAATTATTGTAAATGTAATTGTATTTTTTATGGAAGTAGCATATACGGGGCAATTTTTTGATTTTTCAAATCAAAATGCATTTGGAATGTTTTACAATTGGGGTGCGGTTCCAGCTTGTGTTACAGGAACATATAGTGGAATAGATACAGGAAATGGAATAGTACAGTGTCCTGCATTTTCAGAAATTACTTTACTAACATCGACTTTCATGCATGGTGGTTTACTTCATCTTGGTGGAAATATTTGGTTTTTATGGATATTTGGTGATAACATTGAACAAAAATTTGGTAAAATAAAATATCTTGGAATTTATTTAATGTGGGGAATAGTTGCAGGATTAATACACATACTTGGAGATCCTACTAGTGCAATTCCTGCAGTTGGAGCATCTGGCGCAATTTCTGGAGTACTTGGTGCATATCTGATGATTTTTCCTAGAGCAAGAATTCAAACCTTCATGATGCTTGGTTTCTTTTGGAGAATGATGCACATTCAGGCTCGTTGGTTCTTGCCATTTTGGTTGGTATTTCAAAATCTATTGCCCTTCTTTATTGGAGGATTTGGTATTGCAGGTGGCGGTGTAGCATATCTTGCACACATTGGTGGGTTTGCAGCTGGTTTAGTAACAGGATATCTTTATAAAAAAACACACAGTTCTGATTTTACTTATGGAACAAGATATGGTTACAGATCAGATTATTGAAAGCATAAATCGTTGAAATATTCTGAACACTGTATGCCTTTGATTACCGTATCAATGTATCCTGGTAGAACTCAGGAACAAAAAGATGAATATGCAAAAGCAATCACAAAATCAGCAGTAGAGATACTAAATACAAAAGAAAATCACGTTATTGTTGTTTTTGAAGACAATCCTAAAGAAAATTGGTTTTTAGCAGGAAACCAACTTTAATTATTTTTTAAAAATAATTGACTGGAAACTATCCCTCCAGCCGAGGATTGACATACACACTATGATCGGTTTGTATTTTGTACAACGAATTTACATAAGAAGAGAATGGTACATTTCTGAGTTGTACCACAAGTTTATCCTTTTATTGTGATAGTATTAATCAAATTTATGAAAGTTGCAGTAGTACAATTTACAGCGTCAACTAACAAAGAAGCTAATCTCAAAAAAATAATCTCAATCATTTCAAAAGCTGCATCAAAAAATGCAACTTTATGTGCATTTCCAGAGTTTATGATGTTTTACACAAACTCATCACAAACTTCAAAACAACTTGCAGATTTAGCTGAAATGATTAGTGGGAATTTTGTTACTACTATTGCAAAAGCTGCAAAAGAAAACAAAATTCAGGTAATAGGATCATTTTACGAGAAAAGCAGAACAAAAGATAGAGTTTATGACACTGCTTTTGTAATTGACAAAACAGGCAAAGTAATTTCCACTTATCGTAAAATCCATCTCTATGATGCGTTAGGATTTAAAGAATCAAAGAAAATGATATCAGGTTCAAAAATTACAAAACCAATCAATACGTCTATTGGAAAAATTGGTATAATGATATGTTATGACTTGAGATTTCCAGAAATGTCTAGATCACTTGCAGTTGCAGGTTCAGAAGTGCTAGTAGCACCATCTGCATGGGTGAAAGGAAACATGAAAGAGGAGCATTGGATTACAATTAACAAAACACGTGCAATTGAAAATGGATGCTATGTTATTGCACCTGATCAAGTTGGAAATATTTACTGTGGACGAAGTCTAGTAGTTGATCCATATGGAAAAATATTACTTGACATGAAAAAGAAACAAGGAATCAGTTTTGTAAACATTGATTTGAACAAAGTAAAGCAAACACGAAAAATTTTACCATTACTAAAAAATCGAAGAATTGATGTTTATCCTACTTTGAAGACTTAGTTTTTCTACTTTCACAATTAAAATTCCCACATTGTTTAGTCCATTTTTGATTTCGTGAATAACGAAATATTATCATCGGCCATTGACATACATCACATGGTTTCTTCATAGCTCGTATTCTAGCTTTCTGTAGTAACGGTGATGATGCTTTACATCCTCCATAAAAATTAGAACAACCCATGAATCGTTTCCTTGTGGCTTTATTTTTAATCACCATCAACTCTCCAAGATTGCATTCAGGACATGGTACTAGACCATTTTTAGGGGAATTTGTTCCAAGTATGACGTATTTTCTCTCTTTTGAGGACCAGGAAAGGAATCCATTACTATCAAAATATTGAATAATTTCTTTTTTGAAGATATTAGTTCTTGATTTTGTAATTTTTACTACATGTCTCATTATGGGCTTTTTGATCTGTACAATTTTAAAACTTGATTTTCTCCTTGGCATTTTGTATGATGAATTTACTAAAACAATTTTTATAGGGAAATGGGTCAGGGACATTTGTGGAAAAGGTTTGTGTTCTTGGTGCTGGTAGTACCAAATATGGAAAATTAAGTGAAAGTATTGCAGATATCACTACACAGGCGTCAGTTGCAGCCATAGAAAGTGCAGGAATTTCTCCAAAAGACGTCCAAGCATCATACATTTCAAACGTTTTCGGAGTTGCTGACAAACAAGTCCACCTTGGTCCAGTATTGATGAGCCGATTGGGAATTCCAGATAAACCGTCATTAACAATAGAGTCCGCATGTGGAAGTGGCTCTGTATCTTTTAGAGAAGCATATGCAAATGTTGCAGCAGGATTTTATGATTGTCTAGTTGTAACAGGTGTTGAAAAAGTTACTCATACAGGAACTGAGTGGACTACAACTTACTTTGCGTATTGTTCTGACTTTTTCTATGAAGGTCAAGCCGGTGCATCATTTCCAGGTTTATTTGCATCAATGGCAAGAGCTTACTTGACAGAGTTTGATGCAACTGAAGAAGACTTTGCAGCAGTTGCGGTAAAGAATCATAATAATGGTTTTCTTAATCCTAAAGCACACATGCAAAAGAAAATTACTATTGATGATGTAATGAAATCTCCGGTAGTTGCAAGTCCGCTAAAACTTTATGATTGTTGCCCATTCTCTGACGGTGCGAGTTCTGTTATTCTTTGTTCTGAAAAGTTTGCAAAAGCACATGGTGGTGATTACGTTGAAGTAATTGGTTCAGGTAGAGGTGGTTCACCTGCTGCATTACAAGGACGTGAACATATGACAACCATTCCTAGTACAAAACTTGCAGCAGCAGATGCATACAAGATGGCAGGTATAACTGCAAAAGATATTGATTTTGCAGAAGTGCATGATTGTTTTACTATTGCAGAAGTAGTTGATACTGAAGACTTGGGATTCTTTGATAAAGGACAAGGTGTTCAAGCTGTTCGTGAAGGCAGAACAAAATTAAATTCTGACATTTCTATTAATCCATCAGGTGGTCTTAAATCAAAAGGACATCCAATTGGTGCAACAGGTGTTGGACAAGTCGCAGAAGTATTTGATCAATTAACTGGAAAAGCAGGTAATAGAACTGTTAAGGATGCAAAAATTGGTTTAACTCATAATTTTGGTGCAACAGGTGCAAGTTGTGCTGTTCACGTATTCCAAAGTGTGTAAAATGACTATTGAAGAACAACTTATTGAATTTGCTAAACAAGGTAAACTTCTAACTCACAAATGTACTGAATGTGGATATCTTCATTTGTCTACAGCATATTATTGTCTAAAATGCGGTAGTAAGGGATTTGTGGATACCGTTTTAGATGGTGTAGGCTCAATTGCCACTTATACTATAATCACTGTAGCACCTGCAGGCTTTGAAAAACATACTCCTTATGCCTTTGTTGTTATGCAAGTAGATGATACTGATTTGAGAATTTCAGGATTTATGCCGGATATTGCCATTCCTGATGATCTTCCCGTTTGTACTAGAGCAAAAATTACTGGTTTTGATGAACGCGGAATTCTCATCGAAAAACAGTAAAATAATTTGCTTGAATTATTAAAAAAATCAAAATCGTTTCTTAATTATTTTACATATCCAATCTAATTCATGTCCGTAGAAATTACATGTGGTAAATGTGGAGAAAAGATCACAACCATGAAGATGTTGAAATCTCTAAAAGATGTACTAAATCCGACGAATGGAAAGTGTCCATCATGTGGACAGAAACTTTCTACATCAGAATTTTCACTTGATGTCCAAGAAAAATAAACGGATTGATCTTCTTTAAAGATCTTTTTTTATCTTTTGGCGAATCTGATCAAAAATCGTAACAAATTATTTAGGCACAAGTCTTATTTACTGCATTAAATTTAGAGGCAATAGTGAAACAAGCCGAAGAAGATTTAGAATTAGACTTAGACGATGGAGCTGGTTTAGATAATGATTCTGAATTGGACATGGATTTAGATGGCGATGTAGACGAATCTGATCCAAAAAGAGGTGGAATCTTACAATCTACTTCAAAACGTGTTAGAATGATCTTTTCTGTCATGGCAAGTCCAAACAGAATTGATATCCTTAGAATCTTAAATTCTAAAGGTCCTTTGACATACTCTGAATTAAAATCCTTAGCTGGTTTCAAATCAAAAAAAGAAAGTGGGAAATTTGCGTATCACTTGAGAAAATTACTTAGACAATCACTAGTTGCACTTAACAAATCTGAAAGACGTTATACAATCACTAATCTTGGAAAACTTGTTTTAAGTTTAGCCAGACAAATTGAAGAAAGATCAATTATTGAAAGTGGAAAAATGTATGTCAGAACATCTGGCGAATCTATTGAAGAATTTAATTCTCATAAAATTATTCAATCACTAGTACGTGAAGGGAGTCTTCCACTAGAATTAGCACAAAAGATTACCGAAGAAGTT
>CAJQMY010000028.1 GCA_905479565.1 uncultured Candidatus Nitrosopumilus sp. | reverse complement strand
CTTCATCAAGAGAATCTTTTACAATCAAACTAATTTCTTTAGTTAATTCAGACATTGCTAAATAGTCAGAATCTAATTTTTCATCAATTAACACGTAATAAAATCAAATTTTATTGTTAATTAAGAAGATCATAAAGTTCCAAAATTGGAAATCCGATCAAATTATGAATGAATTATTTCAATGATTTTCTTTGGAATTGAACCATAATCAGCATCAGGTTCAGATACGACATACAAAATGTCATCATTAATTATTACACTAATTGCAAGTGCACGTTCACGAGATGCCATTGCAAAATTAACAGGGCCAAGTTGTTTATCAAACTCTTTTCTCATCTTTACACGCAATGCCAACTCCATGAAAATCATTTCATCATCTTTCTCATTCTCCAACGGTTCAACGTTTTTCTTCATGCCGCCAGCTACCAATCTACCTCGTTCATCTATCACCCCAGCAAATCTAATTTTGGGGTCGATTGTCAACACGGAATCACAAATTTTTGTATAATCATATGTTTTTGCAGACAAATTACTACGACCCTAAATTATACTCATTTATTATCTTTATACAAAACATCGAGGCTAACAATTTAAGAAGTTAATTTTTTTACCAATGCAACAAATTCGGCCTCAGATAAAGGAGGAATGTTCATGATTTCAAGATTTTCAGACACATGCTCGGAAGATTTCTGACCAACCAAAGGCGCAAGGACACCAGGCGATGAGCGAATGAATTGCAAAGCGCGTAAAGACGGTTTTAATTCATTAAATTCAGGCATCACGCCAGGTTGAAGCAAATGTCCTTGCATGAAGGGCACACTAGTGAATACGCCAATCCCCAATCTAACTGCAGATTCTAAAATGGATACGATTTCTGCTCCAAGCGTTTGATTTTTTGCAAGTAAAGCCTGATCATAATTCATGTTGTAAGGTAATTGAATAAATCTAAATCCATGGCTTTCACCACCAACTTGTTTTGCTAAATTTACTGTGTCTTCTAGTGAAAGATACTGAGGATTGTCTTTTGGAACTCTAAAGCATTCCCATGTCGCCATTCCATAAAATTTGATTTTTCCTTCTTTTCGTTTTTGTTCATATAATGCAAAAACAGATTTCAAGTTTTCTAAAAATTTTTCTTTCGACACATCTTTGATTTGGCCTTCAATTCCGTTGTGAAGGTACATCAAATCAAGGCATTCAATGTTAAGATTCTTCAGGCTCCTATCTAGCTGATCAGACAGGTATGGAACTGTCATGCAATGATAACCCGAGGTCACATCGCCTTCTTGTATTACGCCTTTCTGAGAATATTCTTCCTTAACATATTCCCAAAAACCTAACTTGACATCAGCGTCATTGGTAACATACCCGTTTTTTGAACTAATGAAAATTTCATCACGAGTAATTTTGCCATCGTCAACTAGTTCAGATATTGCCTTTCCCACAGATCGTTCTGCCTTTTGAGATCTGTAATTAATCGCGGTGTCAACCACATTGATTCCCAACAGAACTGATTTCTTTACTGCGTCAGTTACTAGTTGATCTGTTTGTGCATCAGGATCCCCAAGATAGGTTCCAATACCGACATTGGAGAGAGAGAGATTCTCAAATTTTTTGAAATTACCCTCATTTACACCTGAATTTTTAGCAAATTTTTGGGTCCCTTCAGAAGTGGCAGAGCCAGAAATCATGAGAATATTCCACAGGCAACTTAATTTATGTCAAGTGATACTGCCAAGCAAAAATCCAGCAACAAACAACGTGCCAGTAATTCTGCCAAACATCAACGTAGAAGACATGAAGGGCACAAGATTCTCTATGGAATCATAATTTTTTTGCAAACCAATGCCTGATTTTATCATTAATGGAACGCTAAGAAAACTGATCAAAGAAAATACAGGAAACAGGCTTGCAGAGACACCTACAATTATTGCCAAATACGAAACCAAAGGAAAAATCCAGAACAATGTTGCACCTCTTTTTTTACCAACTGTAATAACCAAGGTTTTTCGTCCCTTTGACTTGTCTGCATCATGATCAGGAAAAGATGCGATAAACAACACTAGAGAGGACAGCGAACCCACGACAACCCCCGCAAGAATTGATTCAAGTGAAAGTTCACCGGACTGAATGAAAAATGTGCCAATCACTATCATGGCGCCTTTTACAGCAACAAAGAATTCACCTAAACCAGAATCAACAATCTTGGTAGAGTAAAAAAAGATTGATAAGATTGCAAATCCCAAAATGACTGCAATTGTAATTCCATCAGTAACTACAAAGTATCCGCCAATAACAGTACCGATAATTAAAAATGCAATTCCTGCACGATAAACAGAGGATGACCGCAGTAGCCCTTCAGGCAGCACGCCAGTGCCGCCACTCATTTTAGTTCTAGTTGTTTTAGTGTCAATTCCGCGCTTGAAATCCCAAAAATCATTTAGCAAATCCACACTTGCATGTAGTGCCATCACACCGGCAAAGGTCAATCCTGCATCAAAAATGTCAATTGATGAGTTTTGCCACCAGTTTAATGCCAACCCAACAGAAACGGCAATTACAGATGCCAAAAGGAATCTCACTCTAATTACTCTAAACCACACTGAAAGCATTACAACCATTGCTAATTTTTCAATATAATATTCATGACTTTTAAGCAAAGGCTATTGTTATATCGAAACTAAAAAAAGGATTCTCATGATCATTGGCAAAATATCAAAAAACGAGAAAATGATAAAATTTAATAGAAAAATACATTGCACTAACTGCGGCAAACAAGTCCCGGGAGGATTAAAGACAGGCCAAGAATATTACCAAACACATGAATTTGAGATAGAGTTAAAGGAATTTTTAAAGAATTATCTTTGTGGAATTTGCAGGGATGAAAAGAAAACTCAAAAATAAAATCAGAGTGCACTAAATAATAATTTGTAAAGACATAGACATACTCCTATGAAAACTGCTACAATTAAAGTAGACATTTTCAAAATTAGGAATTATTCAACCATGCTATGTTCTTGTTTTAAATCTGACTTTAAATCAAGTATTAAATTATGAGGAACCCAAATCTTTACGAGATTACAAATATTGAATTTAAGGAGTTTTGGCACCAGGCGCCTTTTTGATTGAAAACTATTTTCGTATTTTACAGTAAAAAAGATGTTAATCCATTTTACCATCTGTCCGAGCAAAATATCAGCGATCGAATTATCAAAATACCAACAAAATAATGTTAAAGTATTTCACAGATACTTGAAACAGCATTAGAGATTCATACGATTTAAAACAATCAAACTAACGAGTCATCATTAACTTCAATGGGCTTACGGCCCATAAAACCAGAGTCCTTTTCATGCCAGAATTTAATCTCGGTTTCTCCATATTTCCAACAGAGGCAAACCTCCTCATCAAATCGTTTTGAAGGGAAATCAAGCAAGCCCTGCTCAATGCTTTTTACTATCACACCAGTATTTTCCAATACTTCGACAGACTCATAGAATTTAGTAATTGCAGAATTTAGTTTTTGTTTTAGATTAACATAAGATTCAAAGGAATTTGTAGTAGAAATACTAACCTGCAATTCTTGCTCAATTTTCTTTACCTCAGTATTTTTTGCCAGAGCGTATTCGAATTTCTTTATCATATCAGGCAATGCAGCATTTGCTTCATTCGTAGTAAAAAATGAGAACATGTAACTTCCCACAAAACAGAGATTAAAAATCTTAGGTGTAAAAATTTACAATTGCTAAAAAATCAAAGAATTTTAGATATAGTTATTATCAAGATTAGAGAGAAAATTCAGGTATGGGATTCAAAAGAGGTATTAACAAATGTGTGAAATGTGAAAAAAAATGAAGGAAGATCCCAATGAGACAGGCATGTGCAGCAAATGCGGCTCAGCAGAAACTCGTATCGAAAAAACAGTATACAAAGAACTAATCGATGAAGGAAGATTTCCATAATAGGGATTTAAAATAACACAAGGTTTCTGCAATAATTTTGAATCCAGGTGCAGATTTATTAAGAAATAAAATTGGCAATACTCATGAGTGATGAACCGTTAGAGACACTAATTATTCAAGTAATCGATGGAGCAATAGCTACAATTCCATCATATCTAGACGAAATTAAAGAAAACAAAGAGGTGTTAAAAGTTGAAAATCCGCAAGAGTTTGCCTATGGAATAGTAATGGGAATGGCACTTGGCATGGGAGGGGCAATACTGAGTGCTCAAAAAGAAATGCCGACAACGGAAGATCAAATGAAAATTAGAGACCTAGTCTACAAGCACATTCCAGAAATAAGAGAACGAATTTTCAGTTGATTGAATTTTACGACAGAGAGAAAGAGTTTCTAAATGAATTAGAAGAGGCAAGAATAGCTACATCACATGACGACATTCCACACGTGAAACCAGTGTCATTTGTATTCGTAGATAATTCAATTGTCGTAGCAACAGACTACAACACAAGAACATACAACAACATCAAAGCAAATTCAAACGCAGGAATTGTGATCGATGTTTACAAATCTGGAGGGCATAAAGCAATATGCATTCAAGGGAGCACAGAGATAATTGAGGCAGGAACGGATTTTAAAAAACTGTATAAGATTTTTCATAACAAATTCGCATGGGTAAGAAAAGATCCTTGGAAAGAAAACGAAGCCCCGTTTTTGAAGATCATACCAAGTAGCAAAATCAGTTGGGGATTATCCTGAAAAAATACCTTTTACTCAATCTGAGATGAATCCTTGGGCCGCGACAAGCATTCTCAGAACATGCCGAATTTTCAAGTTTAGCAGATCTTCATATAATTAGATTTTACTTGCAAACGACTTGTGGTTTTTAGTACGAGTCTTTAGTCAAATAGTCTTTTTACCATTGCAACTGCCACAAGCAATCCCCCGACAACCCCAATTGTTCGAAAGATAGGCTTTACTTCATTGTAGTTCCCCAAATTTTTCAAACAAATTTCATGCCATTCAGGAGGCACATCCTGTTCTGCACAATACGAAACGACAAAATCCCCAGTTGTCCATATGACGTATTCAGCCGCTTCACCAGCCATTGCACCCAACACAATACGGCAAGCATTATTCCAATTTTGACTAGTACATCCACATTGATCATTTTAATTATTCCGCTTTTTTATTTGGTCATGAAATCATTATTTTTGTTTATGGACACATTACGACGTAAATCATTTCACCACAGTTGGCAGTGAACCACACTTTACATTAATTCAGTCAGACAACTAATCCACAGGAATTACAGTTGAATTTTATTACAAGTAGATTGATGATGATTGGTGCTAGTGAGGTCACTACTTGGCTTTGCTAGTGCTGTCAATTATTCCCATTTAGCTGCTACACCAACCAGCATTATCATTCCCGAAATACCAGACAACAGACCGCCTGACAAGACAACCTCAAGCGATGGCAGAGCCATGCCAATAGAAAACACAGCAACCCCAATGATGAATATGATCAACAACTTTCCACAATTTTCCGCCATGCCTTGATGATAGTTTTTTATGTTAAAAACAGTATACTCGTGACACCAGTTTGCACGTAAACCGTTTGGACAAGATATAACATTCATCAAAACAATCATGTTTTTGTTTATCTGTAAATTTTTTATTTATGACAATCACATTTGCAAGTGCCAGGAACACATCTATGTGACAGACAGTCTTTGCAACCCTTACTTCTACCGCTTTTCATCCTCAACCATTCTTTGTCCAATTCTCAACCTGTTAAAGAAATACTAACAGATAAAGAGACGAAACGATTCAAAGAATGGAATGGATAATAAAATAAAATGCTCACACATTCTAGTAGCAAAACAAAGCGAGGCCATAGCAATTCTAGGAAAGATCAAAAACGGTGAAAAATTTGCCAACTTGGCAAAAGAATTTTCAACGGACACCGGAAGTGGTAAAAAAGAAGGGAATCTAGGCTATTTTACGAAAGGAATGATGGTAAAACCATTTGAAGACGCAGCATTCAAACTTCAGGTTGGAGAGATTTCTGAGCCTGTTAAATCGGAATTCGGATATCACATCATCAAAAGACAAGGGTAGTTTAGAAGACAATCATAAATTTCAGATCCTAAAAAACCAAAATAAAATGCACAACATTTTTTTTAGTTACGAAAAAGACAAGATCATGGTACTCGACGATAAAATTCTAGATGAAATTTTAGAATATCTAGACAAGTCAATCAGCAATTTAGCAAAAGAGGCAATTGAGAGCATGGAATTAGAAGGAGGGTTTCAAGTAGTCAAGGACTTTCTCCAAAGCCAGTATGACATAAGATTAGAAAATTTACTGTCTGCAAAAAAGAGCAGCATACATCACTTAGAGTCCAGCATGAAGAACAAGGTAATTCAAAGAAAACAATTGGTTTTGGAAAACATTGCAAACCAGTATCAAAACTAGAGAAACGCATCCAGTCCAGATTTTTTAGATTTGATTTCTTGGTTTTTTTCCAACACCTGTGTCATTTTTTTGCCCATTGACTTTGCCGCAGTCATCTTTCTTTTTCCTATCCAATAGTATGTTTCATCAATAGTATTTTTTGCAATTAGTACCACAAGCTTACCAGTGTCTTTCCTACCAGTCCTTCCGCGTCTTTGAATGAATCGTACAGAACTTGGAACGTTATCATAAAAAATCACCTGATTCACTTCTGCAATATCCAGTCCTTCCTCTCCGACCCTAGTGGCAACGAGAACTCTAAAAAGTCCGTCTCGAAAATTTTGCACAGTCTCAATCTGTTTTTTCTGTTTCAATCCAGCATCCCCTGCCTTTCCAATCAAGATTCCCGCAGAAATTCCCAACTCAGTAAGTTTATTGTAAATTAGATCAACAGAGTCACGATAACTTGTAAAGATCAATGCTTTTCCAGGAACCGATTCAATGATTTCTTTGAGTTTTGGAATCTTTGAATGCTCAATTCCACGAGATTGCGCTTCTTTTCCCAGACGAATTGCGCGTGTAAAGTTTGAATCAATTTCAAACAGGTCCTTAACGCCCACACCCTTCTTTGCTTTTGCTCGCTCACAAAATTTTAGAAACGGGGTAACCCCATGAGCCTCTAGGATATTAAGAGCATAATGAATTCTAATTGCAGTGAACAGAGGTTTTGCAGAACGCCTATTCTGATTTAATACGAATTGCCGTATTCTAAGAAGCGCAGAAAGTGATTGCTGTTCTGCCAATTTAATGCCATTTTTCCTTAAAACATCATATCGCTCATCTAATGCCAATTTCAATAATTTTTGGATTGCTTTCAATTCAGGCGGGAGTTCGACATTAACCCACTCAGTGTTTGTCTCTTGAGTATACGGTTTTACATCAGAACTGTTTTCTGTACGTTCAGCAACACTTGAAATTCGAAGTTTTGTTAGAATTTCAGTGGCTTTTTCTTTTTCGCTAGGCAAAGTAGCAGTCATTCCAATCAATCTTGCAGTGGAATTCTCAAAGCGTTTAGCAATTCCAGAATACGCGTAGTCGCCTATAGCCCTATGCACCTCATCAAATATCACAAGAGTGAATTGTTCCGGAGTGACAATGCCTCGAATTAAATCATTTCTAGCAATTTCGGGAGTTGCACAAACAATGCTATTGTCCCAAAGATGGGTTCTTTTCGGAATAGGATCCTCCCCAGTGACCAGAGAGATATCATCAAGAGTCATATTACTTTTTAAAAATTCATAATGCTGATTCACTAAAACTCGGGTTGGTGCCAAAAACAATATGCCTCCAGTACCTGTTGACAAATATTCAGCAATTACGTGTAATGCAACAGCAGTTTTTCCAAGACCCGTAGGCAAAACTACAATACAATTTTCTTTAATGGCCTGATTTGCAAGATTAACCTGGTAGTCACGTTTTTCAATAGAGTTTTTTTTTACATATTTTTTTTCAACGAACTCGGCCATGTTATGAAGAGGAATCATAATTTATTGACTTTATCCTTTTGTATAGTAAAATACTATGGAGCGGTCAAGTTATAATGAAACCAACATGGGATTTTGTGCCCAGATTTTGTAAAAGAATTCAGAATCTTCTACTTTAGATGGCAGATTAAAAAAATAAAAAATTATCAATTGTTAACCGTTATGATCGCATAAGTGATTAGAACTAGCGTGATCCATATATTGAACAGACAAAGAAGATTCACGTGAATAGTTCTTTTGAAAGACCAGACTGGGATGAATATTTTATGCTTCAAGCAGAACTTGCCAAGCTTCGTTCCAACTGTGTGACCAGGCAAGTAGGTGCGGTAATAGTTAGAAATCACAGGCAATTGGCAACAGGGTACAATGGAACCCCACCGGGAATCAAAAATTGTTTTGATGGAGGTTGCAAGAGATGCCAACTTCGCATGGAAGGGAAAATCGAATCAGGAGCATCACTTGATAGATGCCTATGTAATCATGCAGAAGCTAATGCAATCATGCATTGTGCAATTTTAGGAATTGAGGCAGGGATAGAGGGAGCAATTCTGTACACGACATTTGTCCCATGCCTAGAATGTACAAAAATGGCAATAACTATAGGGATTAAAAAATTTGTTTGCCTTGACACATATCCTGAAACAGATTATGATTTACTAAAGGAGGCAGGAGTCGAGGTGGTTAGCATGGACAAAAGTAAAATTACAAAATGGACAAAAACACTAATCGGCAAATATGAAAATTCAGAGTGAGAAAATGCAAGTAAGTTTACCTGAGACTAAAAAAATTGAATCAATGCCACCATCAATGTTGGTATCAGCTACATATGATAACATTTCAAAATCAGTTATTTTAAAATTCTATGAACCAGAATCAAAAAAGCTAATTTTATGGCATGATGAAACAGATCACAATCCATATTGTTATTCAAGATTAGACCCAGATGAATTAGATTTCCTTCAAGAGAGAAACGATGTGCTTGAAATCAAACAGATTAAAAAAAATGACTTGCTAAAAGACGAAGAAATTAAATTATCACAGATAATTGTAGACAACCCACTGTCCATAGGAGGGAATTATGGAGAAAGCATAAAAAATCAAATTGAAACATTGGAATCAGATCTCAAGTACTATGAAAATTATCTCTATGACAGAGGATTAATAGTTGGAAGGTATTACGAGGTAAAGAACGGAAAGATAGAACCATACGACTTGGAGATTTCTGACGAAGTCAAACTTGCACTGAAAAGTTTGCTGTGGGACAAAGTAGACAGCGAAAGCATGGTAAACGCAGAAGAATTCAAGACATTTATTTCAGAATGGGCAGACTTGCTAAACCAACCAATTCCAAGAATAAAAAGACTCAGCGTAGATATCGAAGTCGAAGCAGTAATCGGAAGAATTCCAGATCCAAAACTAGCAGAAAAAAAAATTACGGCCATAGGTCTGAAAGGTTCAGACGGGTTTGATCAGATTTTCGTGCTCAAAACAGAAGGAACAGAAGAGGGAACAAACGAACTGGGACCAAACATCAAGATAAAATTCTACGATTTAGCCGATGAGAGAAAAATGATAGAAGACGCATTTGAAATAATCAGGACATTCCCATTCGTCCTGACATACAACGGAGATGAATTTGATTTGCCATATCTTTACAACAGGGCAGAAAGACTAGGAGTAAAAAATTCGCAAAATCCATTCTACATGATGAGGGATTCTGCAACTCTCAAAGAAGGAGTTCATTTGGACTTGTACAAAGTTCTCTCAAACAGATCATTTCAAATTTATGCCTTCAGCCAATCATACACAGACTTTTCTCTAAATAGCGTATCAAAGGCACTCTTAGGAAAAGAAAAGATAGACTACGGATTAAAATTTGACGAACTAACATTGTACCAAACCGCAAATTATTGTTACAATGATTCCCTGCTAACGTACGAACTTACCAGCTTCAACAAGGATCTGTTGATGGACTTGCTCATAATCATTGCAAGGATAGGTAGGTTGCCAATTGATGATGTTGCAAGATTAGGGGTGTCACAATGGATCAGAAGCTTGCTGTACTATGAACATAGGCGAAGGAACTGCCTGATTCCAAAACGTGAAGAATTACAGAGAAGATCAGAGGGAGTAATGTCCGATGCAGTGATTAAAGACAAAAAATACCGGGGAGGCCTTGTAGTTGAACCAAAAGAAGGAATCCATTTTGATGTCGTTGTAATGGACTTTGCAAGTCTGTATCCAAGCATTATCAAAGTTCGGAATTTATCATACGAAACAGTAAGATGTCCGCATAAAGAATGCCAAAAAAACACAATCCCAGGAACAAACCATTGGGCATGCACAAAGAAAAATGGCCTGACATCAATGATCATCGGATCACTGCGAGATTTGAGGGTAAATTACTACAAGAGCCTATCAAAGAAAGAAACACTGACTGATGATCAAAGACAGCAATACACAGTTGTCAGTCAAGCACTCAAAGTGATTCTAAATGCCAGCTACGGGGTAATGGGTGCCGAAATATTTCCGTTATATTTCCTGCCAGTAGCAGAAGCGACAACCGCAATAGGACGACATACGATTTTGGAGACAATTAAAAAATGCGAATCTGCAGGAATCGAAGTATTGTATGGGGATACGGATTCGCTGTTTCTTAAAAAACCAACTCCAGAACAAATCAAGATAGTGATAGAACAGGCAAAAAAAGATCACGGGGTAGATTTGGAAATTGACAAAACGTACAGATATTGCGTACTAAGTAACAGGAAGAAAAACTATCTGGGAGTAACAAGATCAGGCAAAGTAGACGTCAAAGGACTGACAGGCAAAAAATCACACACGCCAGCATTTATCAAAAATTTGTTTTACGAACTAGTAGACATACTATCCAAGGTGCAGACGATGGATGATTTCGTCAAAGCAAAGCAAGACATTTCAGAAAAAATTTCGATTTGCGGTAAGAAAGTAGAAGCTAAAGAAATACCTTTAGAAGATTTAACGTTTAACGTAATGCTTAGCAAAGCCCCTTCAGAGTATGTAAAAACAATCCCCCAGCACATCCGGGCTGCAAAACAATTAGAATCAATCAGAGAGATAAAGAAAGGAGACAAGATTTCGTTTATCAAAATTTTAAACAAGCCAGGGGTAAAACCAGTAGAACTAGCAAAGAAAGAAGAGATTGATTCCAAAAAATACATGGAGTTTTTAGAATCCACACTGGAGCAAATCACGTCATCAATGGATTTGGATTTTGATACAATGCTAGGAAAACCAAAACAAACAGGATTAGATGAATTCTTTTGGAGTTGATTTGAGATGGAGGTCGATGGAACCCTTCTTGCAATACTTGGCATCACGGCCGGGGTGCTGATTCTCACGGGATGGGTAGAGCAAATTTACAAGGGCTACAAGACAAAGAGACTAAACGATGTTTCAAAGTTTCTGATGATATTCATAGCGGCAGGGTCAATCCTATGGCTCATTTACGGAGTCATAGTATCAGATGTGTTTATCATAGGCACGAATTTGGCGGGATTGACACTAATGATAATCGTATCCACAATGAAAAAACGATACGATAGTTTGTCAAAAATAAAAGAATCCTAATCAAGAATTAAATACAATGCAGAAAACGTCAATGAAAGATGTTTGTAATCAATTGCAAAAACTATGAAGAAATTTCAGGAGACAAGATAACAAAATTTGTGAAGATAGCAGAAAAAATTTCCAAAAAGTACAAAGTAAAGATAGCCATCTCCCCACCGCAGCACCTAGTTGGTTCAGTGGCAAACAGTTCCGTCCAAATTCTTGCTCAACATATCGACGTCTCAAAAGTAGGAAGCACAACGGGTTTCATAGTTCCAGAGTTGCTAAAAAAATCAGGAGTCAGGGGATCATTGATCAATCACAGTGAACACCGAATTGCAAGCAAAGAAATTGAAAAATTGGTTTTAAAATTAAAAGAACTGAAAATGATATCCATTTTATGTGTAAAAGATGTGGCAGAAGTGAAAAAATATGTTAAACTAGATCCAGACTATATTGCAATTGAGCCCCCAGAATTAATCGGTTCAGGAAAAGCAGTTTCGAAAGAAAAGCCAGAGTTGATTGCCAAAGCTGCAAGCGTTGTAAATAATTCAAAAAACAAAACAAAACTACTTTGTGGCGCAGGTATCGTGTCAGGAGAAGATGTAGCAAAGGCAATGGAGTTAGGATCAAAAGGGATCTTGGTTGCCAGCGGAATTATTAAAGCAAAAGATTGGAATAAAGTAATTTCTGAATTTGCCAAGGCATTAGTTTAAAAAGCCAAATAATTTACAAAATTTTACATGATAAAAACAAAGCCAGTTTATGCATTTGAAGAGGCGGACAGCAAAAAAAGAATGCTTCTAGGAGGAAAGGGTGCGGGACTGAGCGAAATGACGCGATTAAAACTTCCAGTACCTCCAGGATTTGTAATTACAACTGAGGTTTGCAACAAATATTACGATAACAATAGAAAACTTCCAAAAGATGTAATGCCAGCAGTAATGAAAAACATTGCAAAAATGGAAAAAAAGACGGGCAAAAAATGGAATTCCACAAAGAACCCGTTACTAGTTTCAGTTCGGTCCGGGGCTGCCATCTCAATGCCTGGAATGATGGACACGATTTTGAATTTAGGATTAAACGAGAAAACAGTAGAAGGATTTGCAGAACAGACAAAAAATCCTCGATTTTCATGGGACTCGTATCGAAGATTTATTCAATTATTTGGAAAAGTCGTATTTGGAATTAATGACGAAAAATTTGATCATGTCTTAGATTCTGCAAAAGCCAAACAAGGCGTTTCAGACGATAGCAAACTAAGCGTGGAATCTCTAAAAACAATCGTATCAAAATATAAAAAAATCTGCGAAGAGCACACCAAAAGAAAATTCCCAGACACACCTGACGAGCAATTGGTATTATCGATAGAGGCCGTTTTCAAGAGTTGGATGGGGGAAAGAGCAGTAGTTTATCGTGAAAAGAATGGCATTACAAAAGATATCGCCAACGGAACTGCAGTCAACGTAGTTACAATGGTATTTGGGAATATGGGAGACGACAGTGCAACAGGAGTCGTCTTTACAAGAAACGGTCAGAACGGCAAAAAAGAGATGGAAGGCGAATACCTAATCAACGCACAAGGCGAAGATGTGGTCGCAGGGGTAAGAACAGGAATGAGTATCGAACTATTGAAAAATGACATGCCAAAATCACACAAAGAACTCAGCAACGCATGTGCAAAGTTGGAAAAACATTTCAGAGAACCGCAAGACATTGAGTTTACCATCGAACAAGGAAAATTCTATCTGCTACAAACAAGAACTGCCAAGATGAGCGCAGCAGCACTTGTAAAAACATCAGTAGACATGGTAAAAGAAAAATTAATCAACAAAGACAGAGCACTCACAAGAATTCCGGCCCAACAACTAGAAGCATTACTTCACAGAACGATGGATGGCTCGGAAATTAAAAATTATAAAAAATTGGCAAAAGGAATTCCAGCATCACCAGGTGCTGCAAGCGGAATTGTCGTTTTTGATGTCAAAAAGGCAATCGAACTAGGAGACGTAGGAAACAAAGTGATTCTAGTTAGAAAAGAAACAAAACCAGAAGACGTTCCGGCATTCTTTTCATCAGAAGGAATTTTGACTAGCCTAGGAGGAAAATCTTCTCATGCAGCAATCGTCTCAAGAGGGATGGGAAAACCATGCATAGTAGGATGTCCGGAATTAAAAATTGATTATGATAATGACACATGCACTGCAAATGGAATAACAGTCAAAGGAGGAGAGACAATCACCATTGACGGAAGCGCAGGAACGGTCTACATCGGGGACATCCCAACAGTAGAGCCAAAAGTAACAAAAGACTTTGAGCAAATTTTAGACTGGGCACAAAAAACAAAAACACTCGGAATCAGAGCCAACGCAGACACGCCAGACGGAGCAATACTTGCAAGAAAGTTTGGAGGACAGGGGATTGGATTGTGCAGAACAGAAAGAATGTTCAACGGAAGCGACAGAATCAACTTGTTTGTAGAAATGATCATGGCCGAAAACATTGAAGAGCGAGGTAAAATCTTAAACAAACTAGGCCAATTACAAAAAAGTGACTTTATTGAAATTCTAAAAGCGATGGAAGGATACGAGGTCACAATCAGACTATTAGATCCACCACTGCATGAATTCCTACCCAATCCAGAAGAGGCAGTAGAAAAGATCCGGAAATTGGAAGCCCAAGGTGACACCAATGAGATTGACAAGGCAAAAACTGTTCTGAAAAGAGCAAGAGAATTAGCAGAAGTCAATCCAATGATGGGACACAGAGGAGTCAGAGTAGGAATCACGTATCCGGAAATTTATGAGATGCAAATAAAAGCAGTGTTTGAGGCACTAGTGGAACTGACAAAGAAGAAAGTCAAGGCACACCCGCAAATAATGATCCCGCAGATCAGTAGCATTGCAGAACTAAACCACATAAAGAAAATTTATGACACCATCAAGAAAGAGACTGAAACTAAAAACAAAATGAAGCTAAAGATTAACTTTGGAACCATGATAGAGGTCGTAAGGGCCGCACTTACTGCAAATGAGCTTGCAACCACGGCAGAATTCTTTAGTTTCGGAACCAATGATTTAACCCAAGGAACTTTTAGTTTCAGTCGAGAGGATGTCGAGGGGAAATTCCTTCCAGAATACATGGAAAAAGAACTCTTAGAAAGAAACCCATTCCAATCAATTGATGTCAATGGCGTGGGTAATTTGATAAAAATTGGCCTCAAAGCAGGGCGTGAACTGCGACCAAACATGGAAATTGGAATATGCGGAGAGCACGGAGGAGATCCAAGCTCCATCAAATTCTGCCACCAAGCAGGACTAAGTTATGTCAGCGCATCACCACACAGAATCCCAATTGCCATAGTTGCAGCAGCACAAGCAGCAATCGAGCAGCCAAAAAAATCCAAGACAAAGAAAAAAAATAAATAATTCTGCAAATTACCGACACCATGACAAAAAGCATTAGCTGCTCTGATGCAGGAAAAGATTGTAAATGGTCAGCATCAGCATCCACCGAAGAGGAATTGATGGAAAAAGTTACTCAGCATGTTGTCAAAGAACACAAGGAGATAGAGCTGAATGCAGAATCTATCTCCAGCATCAAATCACTCATCAAAGATATCTAAATTCCAAGATATCTAGTTTTTAAAAAGAACAATATCAGACCTGAAAATTACATCCTTGCTAATATCCAACATTAGAGATAACAGACTATGACATTTAGTAAGATATGTCCAATATGCAATCAAGACTATTCTTCACTTGTCACATACATGGCCCATATCAAAAATGACCACGGCAAAGAATCCCCCAAATCATTTGTGAGAGAACCGGGGGAATTGAAATGGAGGCTAAGAAACGATGACTGAAGAAAAATGATCCCTGAAAATAAATTTTTAAATCAATCAAAATCATCCCTAAGTGAATTGCTGCCCAGAATTGATTCGATTAAGCAAATCAGACTAAAAATTGGAATTACACAAAAAAAACTTGCAACCATGACAAGAGTAAGTACCTCAATGATCAATCAAATTGAATCGGGAAGAAGCCAGCCCAGCTATGAGACTGCTAAAAAAATATTTGAGAGTCTCTCCCAATTAGAAGGAGAGTCATCATCTCATACCGCAGGGGATTTTTGCAGCAAGGATATCGTAAAGCTAAAGCCAACAAATACGCTTCATGACGCAATTAAGAAGATGCATGAGTTATCCATCAGTCAGATCCCGGTTTTTGAGAATTCAGACGTCGTGGGAGTGGTTTCAGAGGACGGAATAGTAAAGCATTTGGCAGACTTGGGAGAGACAGAGTTGAAAAAAGCGAAATTATCGGACACCATGGATTCGGTTCCGCCAATCGTGGATTATGACACCCCTGCAAACGTACTGGTTCCCCTGATAAGATATTCCAAATGCATCTTGGTTTCAAAAAAATCAAAAATCATAGGAATCATAACGGCATCAGACACATTGAAAATGATGGAATGACAATTTTCAGAATCATGTTAGTTTTTTCCAACATCCAACAGTCTTAAGATGATGAATCTTGAACAACTAGCACGTAGATTACACATGTAAGAGATGCGGCACATCTTGTAGAAGATCCAGGAGGAATCGGTAAAAATTACAAGCTCTGTGACATGTGTAATAAAATAAGACAAAAAGAAAGCAAAAAATAATCTATTGGACCATGATTTGGTTTTTACCCCATTTGAGGTCAAACTCTTTTTGATTCATCTTGACTTTTGATTTGCATTTAACACATCTGCGAACTTTGTTGGTTTTTGAATATCTCCAAACGTGAGCTTCGCTTATTTTATGGCAATTCATACAAGTCAGAATTTCCTGTTCACTTAAGCGTATTGATAGTCAGGACATACTTGCACAACCACTCTTCAGGACAATTAAACAAAAGCAAGATCATCCAGATCCTGTCAGGCGCAAATCTTGCGCATCATAATCATGACCAATCGATCTAGTTTGATTTAAGGAATCCAAAGACTCTTTTGAATTTGCTTTTGTTCTCCGAAATGACAGGATCTACAAAGTCTTTCCCAGGATGCGCAAACATTTGGATAAATTCATCATAGTCTTTTGGAGATGCTGTTCTGTCCATCACCATCATAGATCTGGAAGTTAAAAAGGCCACTCTTTGATTGACTGAATCTTCAATGAAATCAGATTGGGCATACTCTAAACTAGACAAATACATCACATCAACTTTGACATCGTTGTAGTCCCTGCATACCATTTGGCAAAGGTCGTTCAGATACAGAGAGTTTTCTTTATTCTGATGTAACGTTTCAATTATTTGGAACAGATTGATTCCAATAATTTCAGGATGATTGGCAGTCAAAACTTGATATCTGCGCATTCCAAGAATGATTGGCCATTAATAACTATCATGACAAACTAGGCCACATCTAAGAATCAGATGCAATCTCCAAAATCCAACCACAAAAAGAGTACATTTTTTTAACTTTAGATAAGGAAGCGATTTTTAAAAATTTAAAATCAGTAGAATGCTTTATGAGCATCCCGCGGTTTCCTTAATTATTTATGGCCAAATATCCTGTGTTTACATTTGATGACAGGTATTTTCAAGATTGCGAGTATGCCAGAGAGGAATTGTATCAGTTACAACAAAAGACTATCGAGCTAATGAGGACATCCAATGACTTAAAAAAGAGCTTAAAGAGCAAACAAAATTTAACTATAAGGAGATCGACACATATCTTTCTCAGTTTCATCACAGAGGTTTACTAAGACAAGAGCGAATGGGGGTCGAAGGGGGCATTCCACTCTATCGCCATTATTTTTGAGAGAAACAGAAAATGAAAATATTTGAATCAAAAACAAGTGTCAATCCAAGAACACAGACAATTCTGACACTTGGTTTGTGCATGCTTTCATCTGCTAGTTTTGTTTTGTATCTATCAGTTGTAGAATTAGAGATAATAGCAGGAGGGTTGTGGTTTGTAACTGAACGTTTCATAATGTACGGGTTTTTGCCATTTTTGATACTTGTTCCATTTGTACGAATTGGCAAAACTATGAGAATCACTCCTCTCATCATAGGATTATCCATAAGCTCAGTGATGCTGATATTTGCAGTATTGCCAGTAATGTTGATCATCCCGTCAATGATTACAGCACTGCTCTCCATATTTACAGGACATTGTGCAAACAAGTGGTCAAAAGAATGGAATGAGAGATTCGATACTAAATTCGGAGTCATTTAATTATAAATAATTCTTAGAATGTAAAAGACGAACAAGCTTGGTTTGGGGACATTACTTGCTGTCGGTTCTGGCATTGCAGGGTTTTTTGTTGGCGGATATCTAGGCGATGCGCTTTGGTTTATGACAAATGACTATCTTCCCAAGTGTAGCGAGTTAGAACCATCAAAACAAACCGCCTGTGTTAATGAAAATCGTGATTATTATGCAATCAACATGATTTTTCTTTTTGGTGGAGTTCTCATTCCATTGATGATCACGGTATTTTTTATTAGACAGATGAAGTAATTCTAAATGGAACAATGTTATTGAAAAATCATGGGCAGTAACGACAAGATACTGTTGAGAAACATCGGCATTGCGTCTGCCTTGGTAATTGTAGTCGTTGCAATATTGTCTCAGACAGATGCTGCAGAAACTAACGATGGCAATCAGAATTGCATGACCGAACAGGAAGCTGGAGAACGTTTAAAATTTTTTGAAAAGGAATGCCCCGTTAATTTTGAAGACTTTGGATTTGAGTCAAGCAATGAATGCTACGAACAGAAGATAGATCTGTTTGATCCTCACATGTGCAGCTAGAAAAGATGTCATAGCTCTGATCAGAAAACCAACGTATCTTTCATCAGCAATATACCTAGAATGTATATGACTGACGAATTTACGGGTCACTTTACGGATACAAAATTAAAGTAAGCTTTTCAGATTATTCCTTAGGATGAGAGCAAAGCTCTGCCAATACACCATGTAAGGATTTTGGATGAATGAAAGTGACTTTAGTTCCAGCAGATCCGGGTCGAATGTTACCTAAAAACTGAATTCCGCATCCCTCCATTCGCTCAACCTCGCCTTCAATGTTATCAGTGTCCAATGCCAAATGGTGCAGTCCTTGACCTTTTTTATCCAAAAATTTCTTTATCGGACTAGAATCATTTGTGGGTTGCATTAGTTCCACACGCGCGTTTTCTAAATGTAAAATGGCAACCTTAACACCTTCAGACTCTACTGTTTCAAATTCTATATTGTCTACACCCAGAGCTTGTTGATAGATCTTTGCGGACTCTTCGACGTCATTTACTGCAATTGCGATATGATCAATTTTCATCTAAAAGACCTCATCAAGTTACAGTATTAATGGATTTATCTCAAAATATAAAAAAAAGAATCGAAACATAAATTCACGCCTAGATTATCATGCTGGTTTTATTAATGGCGGAAAAGGATCATTAGTCCTAAGATGAATGAATTAAAGGTAAAAAAAGATTTTACGGACATTTACACTCAAGATTCACCATTCAGTTATCTAAAGGAAATGAAGAGATTGGAATATGACATATCTGACTCTACAAAGTCATTATACAACGCCATCATAGAACAACTTGGAAAGACTGCATCCAAACCAATCAATGTTTTAGATCTGGGAAGTTCGTACGGCATCAACTCATCGCTAATGAAATATAATTTGACAATGTCAGAGTTGAATGATTTCTATCTAAACGGAACCGAACCTACAAGAAAAGAGACCAAGCAATTCTACAAGGAATGCACAAGCAATGACGACTTGAATTTCTATCAAATAGACATCTCAGAAGAGGCCCTAAAGTTCTCCGAAGATATGAATTTGTGCGAAAGAGGCATGAATGTTGATCTTGAGGCTGAAAAACTGGAGTTGCTAGGATCATTTCCAAAAATAGACGTAGTAATTGCGACGGGTTGCATCGGCTACATCGGATACAAGGCATTTGCAAATTTGCTAAAAGTAATCAAGAACAGTCAATCCAACTACATCGAATCAGACAAAGAGTATGTCGCACCGATCTTTGCATTCTCTGCTCTCAGAATGTTTGACATGAAGGACATCGAAAAGGTTTTTGAGATGTACGATTACTCTATTGTAAAAAGCGACATAAAGCCAATACGCCAAAGAAATTTTTCGGATCATAAAGAAAAGACACAGACCATTTCAATATTGCATGACATGGAAATTAGCACTGAAAAATATGAAGACGATGGCAATCTATATGCAGATTTTTACATTGCAAGATCCAAAAACTGATTCAATAAAATTTTAAAAATAAATTCACAAAAGATTTTACTAGAAAACTTCCTTTGGACGATACTCGCCAAATACCTCACGGAAGGTATTGCTAATTTCGCCAGTTGTGGCAAATGCCTTAGCCGCAGTTACAATGTAGGGCATGAGATTTTCTTCCGTATCAGCAGCACTCTGCATTGCAGATAATACCTTTTCTAGTTTT
Organism: uncultured Candidatus Nitrosopumilus sp.; assembly: GCA_905479565.1. GTDB lineage: Archaea > Thermoproteota > Nitrososphaeria > Nitrososphaerales > Nitrosopumilaceae > Nitrosopumilus. Next base: position 7,195 of record CAJQMY010000028.1, on the reverse strand, counting down.
TTAGAATCCCTATCAGCACGCAATTTTTTGAGTTCTTTCTTTTGTTGAACTTCAATTCTGCCATCAATTCTCAACAAGTCTGGCTGCTCTTCATCCTCAGCATATTTGTTCACGCCAACAATCACTCTTTCAGCATCATCAGTTTCTTTTTTCAAACGATATGCATTTGCACGAATCTCAGACTGGAAAAAGCCCTTCTCAATTGCCTTGACAGAGCCACCCATTTTCTGGATTTTTTTAAGATATTTCCATACGTTATCCTCGATTTGGTCACATAGTTCCTCAAGATAATATGAGCCAGCCAAAGGATCGGCAGTCTTTGTAATTCCACTTTCATGGGCTACAATTTGCTGAGTTCTCAAGGCTATTTTTGCAGATTCCTGAGTTGGAAGTGCCAGTGCCTCGTCACGGGAATTTGTATGCAAGGATTGGGTGCCACCTGCAACTGCAGCCATTGTCTGGATTGCAACACGAATGATGTTATTGTTAGGTTGTTGTGCAGTTAATGACTCACCACTGGTTTGGGTGTGGAATTTTAATTGTAACGAGCGAGGATTTTTTGCATGGAACATTTCTTTTAATATTTTGGCGTAGACTTTTCTTGCAACTCTAAACTTTGCAACTTCTTCAAAGAATTCTATAGTGCAACAAAAGAAAAAGGACAAACGAGGAGCAAAGTCATCAATTTTCAGTCCCTTGTCAATACAGGTCTGAATGTATGCAATTGCATTGGCCAAGGTGAATGCAACTTCCTGTGTTGCAGTACAGCCAGCTTCTCTCATGTGATATCCAGAAATAGATACGGGATACCAAGAAGGAACTTTTTCTGCACAGTACTCTATCATGTCACCAATTAGTCGCATAGATGGTTCTGGAGGATAAATGTAGGTGTTTCTTGCAATGTATTCTTTGAGAATATCGTTTTGCGTAGTTCCACGCAGTTCATGACTTTTGAATCCCTGGGCTTCTCCAACTGCAATGTAATATGCCAAAAGTGTGGATGCCGTTGAATTGATTGTCATAGAGGAACTTACTTTTCCCAAAGGAATGCCATCAAAGGCAGTCATCATGTCTTTGATTGATGTAATGGATACGCCGACTTTGCCAACTTCACCTTCAGCTTGTGGAGAATCCGAATCATACCCAATTTGGGTAGGCAAGTCAAATGCCATACTGAGGCCAGTCTGGCCTTTTTCGAGCATGAATTTGAATCTCTCATTGGTTAATTTTGCATCACCAAATCCAGAATACTGTCTCATGGTCCAAAATCTTTCACGGAACATTCCAGGATGAATGCCTCGGGTGAAAGGATATTTTCCTGCATCCTCAACAGGTCTCTTTTTTGAAGATTTTTGATAAATTCTCTTTACTGGGAATGTGGAATCTGTGAATATTTTCTTTTCAGGTGTTTTTGATTTTGTCGGTTTTTTTGCAGCCATATTATCACTTTACCAAAGATTTTGTAATTTTATCCCCAGCTAAGAAAGGATCAATGTCTTTTGATTGTAATTTTTTAAGATATTTTGAAAATGTTTTATCAGAAACCAACAACACATCAATCTTTTCTTTGATGTTATTTAAAACAATATCTTTCAATTCCGCCTCCAGTCGCTCTTTGTCCTTGGTTTCTTTGAACTGTTTTTTAGACTTCATCATGTCTTTCAGGATCTTGGCAAATAAGGTAATTCCAGAATTCTTCTTCACAGATGTTTTTAGGATCACGGGATTTCTAACGGAATCCCCAATAAAATCACGAACGGCATCAAACAGCTGGTTTGTTCCGCTAAGATCACTTTTGTTAACCAAATAGATATCCCCGATTTCAGTTAGACCGGCTTTGATCGTTTGAATGCTATCGCCAGTATTGGGGTTAAACACGACAACGGTAATATCGGCAATGTGTGAGATCTCAACTTCAGTTTGGCCGGCTCCCACACTCTCAATGATTATCGGATTAAATCCAGCATACTCTAAAACTCTAATGCTGTTTCGTAACGAGCGAGATACGGCTCCGGTTGCACCTCTTGATGCAATGCTGCGAATGTACGTGCCAGAATCAGTAGATTCGCTCATCCTAACCCTGTCGCCAAGTATGGCCCCACCAGTGAGATGACTCGTAGGGTCGACAGCCAATACGGCAGGTTTTGCGCCTAATTTTTTCAGGGCCATGGCAGTCTTGTTAATCAGTGAACTTTTTCCGGCACCAGCAGGGCCGGTAATTCCGATTATTGTAGAGTTTCCACTGGATTTGAAAATTTTCTTCAATAATTTCTTGGCTTCTGTTTGATCGTTTTCTACAATGGAGATAGCCTTGGCAATTGCCCCACGTTTTCCTTTTTTTAGATCAACTAGTAAGTCCAATATACAGTAAATCAATCAGAGGTGCAATAAAATCTTGTGTTCGATCTATGGAGTGGAATAGATGACAGGGGGAACAGACTCGCCCAGGGGATGAATTTCAGTCTTTAATTGAACATGGCCGAATTCCTCATGATCAATTTCCAAAACTATCGGATGAATCGCCCAACCGTATTTTGGTTCATTGGGAAATGGAACGATTTCAACAAACTCAGCATCAGAAAATGTTTTTTGGAATGTCTCATCCATGCCAAGAATTTCCATTACGACGGCAGTTGTTTTTTGGGACTTGTCAAAAAATGAAACCTCGACGTGGCCAGTGTCATAGTAGACAGCATCTACCTGAAATGTTTCACGCAAGACATCATTATCATCAGATGCACCTCCGGTCAAAAATACGATTGCCAGTACGGTAAAAACTCCAAGGAAGATAGGAGGGCCTAGCTTTTTAGCCATCTTTGAACTCTTTTCTCATACGTCTAAGGAATTTTGAGTTTATTCTAATTCTTTCTAAGGTTTGAGATTGAGTGCGTTCAGTTCCAGGGGTAGGATTGTTTTTGAAAAATGTTTTAATTTCTTTCTCCATTGAATCGTCTGCAACGGATGTGATGCTGGCCACAATTCGATTAAAGAGTGGATTTCCATGTCCAACTTTTTTGTTGATACTTTTCCAATTTTTCTTCAACCAGGACCACAAAACTTTATCACCATAGGGATTTGCGGCAACTCTCATAATTGGCAATTGCATATTTTGAGAACGAACCTGGGAAGTCTGTGAGAAATCAAGAGATTTTATAAGTAATTTTTTATCCTTAAACCCACATAATGCACCTAGGAATCGAAGTTTTTCCTCCATGGTTTTGGCATTCTTGTACAGCTTTGTTAGCTCTGCATGAGTCTTTGAATTTCCATTCCATGCGGCAATAGATAGTATGGGTTCGACTAAATCAGGAGAAATCGAACTGGGAGATTTTAGGAATTTCTTGTATCGTTTTAATGCCTCATCAGTAATTTCATCATCGTTCATTTTACCCAAAACGGAAATTGCAAATCCGCGCAATAGCGCATCAGTGTGCTTGTCAGATTTTTTTGGCTCCCATCCCAAATTGAACAAGATCTTTCTAAAGTAATTTACAGCATATCCGCGAATTTCTTCTGCAAAGGGCTCATCAAATACGCGGAAATACAGTGATGCTAGGTTATGCGCGACATTGACAGAGGCAAGATAGCTATCCTCATCAAAGTAAGCGTCTGAAAAGTCCAGATAATTTCTGACCTGTTCATCACCTGAAACACACAATGAAAACAAGTCATTTTGAATGGCCCACCTGTCAATTGCAGGTATGCGTTTTTCATCTACCAGCATTTTCAAATCAAGCAAGATGCCCTTATCATACCTTACTCGATAGAATCCGTTGCGTCCATAATTTGCAACAAATCCCAAAGTGTTCTTTGGCAGTTTAAGGGACATTGATTTTGCACTGAATAACTTTTGAGAAATCTCAGATTCCAGTCCTATGGACAGCGGGATAGACCACAATCCCTTGCCGAATTTTTTATCAGACTCAAGAAGGTATTTTTTCTGTTTTAATTTCAAATTATTTCCATCCTGATTGATTTCAACCAGAGGAAATCCAGGCTGCTTTAGCCACGTGTTGACCATCGAGGAGACAGGCATTTTTGATGCCTTGCCTATCGCATCCCATAAATCCTGGCCCTTTGCATTCTGATATTTGAAATCAGACAGGTATTTTTTCAAGCCTTTTTGGAAATTTGGTTCACCTACGTAATGCTCAAGCATTCGAAGAACACATCCGCCTTTGTCATATGAGATGGCATCAAAGATTTCACGGATTTCTGCAGGGGAATTTACTTTGACATCAATTGGATGAGTTGTTTTGAGAGAGTCAAGACCCATTGCCACATTCATGGCATCCTCAACGAATTGATTCCATAAGTCCCATTCGGGATAGAACTTGTCAACAAACTTGGTGGCCATAAAAGTTGCAAAACTTTCATTGAGCCACAAATCATTCCACCATTTCATGGTAACGAGATTTCCAAACCACTGATGCGCAATTTCATGCGAAATTACTTCGGCGATGAATTGCTTGGTTCTGGTGGAGGATGTCTTGGGATTATACAGCAGAATAGTCTCTCTGAATGTAATTGCACCCCAGTTCTCCATGGCCCCTGCTGCAAAGTCAGGAACCGCAATCAAGTCCAGCTTAGGTAATGGATACTTTATTCCAAAATATTTTTCATAAGACGTAAGGAGTTTTTTCCCCAAATCCAGAGAGAATTTTCCTTTTGATTTGTTGCCCTTTGTCGTAACTACTCTGATCTGTATTTTGCCTACCTTGCTTGTAAGATACTCAAACTCCCCGACTCCAAGATAGATCAAGTATGTTGAAACTATCGGGGTTTTTGAAAAATTGTAAACGGTTTTGTTTTTGATTTTTTTCCTTGTTTTGACTGGCATGTTTGAAATTGCAGTGAATTTGTTATCTGCAATTATTGAAATTTCAAATGTCGCTTTTGCTGCAGGTTCATCCCAGCATGGAAAAGCGCGTCTGGCATCGGCTGCTTCAAACTGAGTGGTAGCAAGGTACTTGGTTTTTCCATTTTGGACATACTGGCTTCGATAAAACCCCAATAATCTGTCATTCAGAATTCCTTGAAATTCCAAGTCAATGGTGATTTTTCCTTTGACTTTTTCAGATAATTTTATGCCTAGTTCTTCGTTTTTTTCATTGACTTTTGGAAAAGACTTGATAATTTTTCCCTTTGATTTGACTTGGCAAAAGGCAATCTTTAGTTCTGCACAATGCATTGTGATAAGGTCAGTAGACTTTTTACAATCTGCAGTGATGGACTCTGTTCCGTCAAATGTGAATTTTTTTAGATCAGGCTCAAAAGTTAATTTGTAATTAATTGGATTTACCTCCATAATTCTTATATTTTGGTTGCACTTTAAGTAGATTTTCTATTTCAAACAAGACATCGTAATATAATCACAAAGATACATGTGTACATCACACTAGAAAAGAAATTATTATTTTATGGCTTGATCAGCTTTTAATCCCTTGTAACGATTTCTTATTGTTACTTCAGTGACACCTGCAGCTTCTGCAAGATCTCGCTGGGTAATTGAGACACCGTTCTTTACACATGAAAGATAAAGTGCAGTTGCAGCCAATCCCATCGGATCCTTTCCTGCAGATTCTTTGCGCTCTTGTGCCTCTTTGAGCACCTTGACTGCATACCGTTTAGTTTTTTCAGATATCTCAAGCTTGCTAGATATCCTAGCAATGCATTGAATGGAATCCACAACAGGCATTTTTAGTTCTAATTCATGGTGCAATAATCTATAGCAACGTGCAATGTCTTTTCGTTTAACATTTGCAGCATCTGCAACGTCTTTTAGAGTTCTAGGAGTTTCAGTATCCTGCATGCAGCATAAAGTGATGCGGCAATCATTGCAGAGATGGATCTTCCACGAACCAGTTTTTTCTCCAATGCCTTTCTGTAGATATAAGCTGCCTTTTCCAGAACATTTGCAGGAATCGAAACTTTGTCTTTTAATTTATTCAAATCGCTAAGAGCCTGTCTTAGATTTCTATCAACAGGTGCATGAACCTGACTTCGACTGTCCCAAGTTCGTAATCTCTCAATCGTACTTTTCATAGATGTTGAAAGCGGTTTGCCAGAAGCGTCTTTGTTTATTGGATTAATTACAGTGGACAGACCCATATCATGAATCATTAGGGATGAAGGAGCACCGGTTCTTGCAGGATCTGCACCGCCATCTTTTTGAAATGATCTCCATTCAGGGCCGGATTCTTGAGACTTGCCATCAATGACATATCCGCACTTTCCGCAAAACTGTTCGCCTGTAACTTCGTCAGACAAGATAGAATTTTTTCCACAACGTGCACAAGATGGGGCATCCATTTAGAAACCCATCCTGATTTTTTGGAAATTCATAATTGAAACAATAGATGAATCAATATAATTAAACATGATTTAGAAGTGATTCTCAGTTATAAGAAGTGTGAGTATATTCGCAAAAAGAGCAAAAATTATTTTTGAGATTAGGACATGACAGTAACTACAGGTTCGGACATACCACCATGTCCTGAGTCAATGGTTTGTTTAGGATTCAGAGACGTATCATGATGACATGCCTTGTTGCATACAGGACAGAATTTTCGATCAAGTACAATGCATTGACAGATATGATTTTTCACATATGCTTGAGCCGCTTGATTCCACTCTCCAGTCCCATTACAATATACGCAAACATTTGTCGAAGACGAGCCTACGCCCTTGCAAAAATCACAAACATCGTCAGTCATACCTTAACGCCACTATTGGGGCTTGAATCAATATATTTGAAGAGGTGAAATAGAGCAGATCAAATAAAGCTTTTAAAAAACCCAAAATAACACTATAATCATGAAGCAAAAAGCAGCATCACGCAATATCAAAATTCTAGTAGCCAAATTAGGATTAGACGGTCACGACAGAGGGGCTCTAGTATTATGCAGGGCATTCAGAGATGCAGGAATGGAAGTAATCTATTCAGGGCTTTTTGCCACACCAGACAGAATTGCACAAATTGCAGAGGATGAAGACGTTGATGCAGTGGCAATGAGTTTGCTCAATGGTGCGCATGGAACTCTTTTTCCCAGGGTGGTCAAGACCTTGAAGAAGAAGGGAATCAAAGACGTGCTAATTGTTGGCGGTGGAGTTATTCCAGAAATTGATCACAAAGACTTGGTCAAGTCCGGAGTGGATCATGTGTTTGGTCCCGGCACGCCTTTGCCAACGATCA
>CAJQMY010000027.1 GCA_905479565.1 uncultured Candidatus Nitrosopumilus sp. | reverse complement strand
CAATCAGTTCTGATTTGTATCCTAAATTTTCCAATGCGAGTTTAACTCCGTATGCCCTTACTGCGTCTCCTAAACTTCCGATGTGTGGAATTCCAGAAGCTCCTAATCCACTTTCAACTCTGAGCAGATCTGTATTCCTTCCTAGAACTTTTTCTCGCTCAAGTAATTCCGAAGCTAATTTGTCAATCCAAGTTCCTTTCCCAATAATTTCTTGCTCTGCCATCTTTTCTCTCTAATTCAATGTCTTGGACATGTATGGCCCATATAACGAATACCCTAATTTTTGATAATACTCTCTTGTCCCAACTGCACTGATTACTAAAAGTCTTTTAGCATCAAACTCCTCTTTGGATATTTTTTCAGCTTCTTTCACCATGTTCTTCCCTAATCCTGAATGCTGAATTTCATCTTCTTCCTTTTCGCCTAGTTTGAGTGACTTTCCATATACATGAATTTCTCTTACTATGCATGTGTCTTGATTCACTTCGTCTCTGTGTGAATCAACACTTGGTTTTCTCAATCTTAAAAATCCGTAAATTGACTCATTCTTGTCCTCATATGACAAGAATACTTCTTTTCCGCCTGATGAACCATAGTCAATCCTGTTTAATTTTACCTCGCCGCCATCTAGTTTTTTGTTTGAAAGTCCTGCTTCTCTGCATCTGATACATTTGCAAGAAAGTCCTTGTTTTGCAAGATTCTGATGCACGATTTGCCTCAAGTTTCCTGATTTTGGGCCTGCAATGATCTCTTTTGAGGAAATCTCTCTTTGAACCCTCATAATTCTTACCCATTTTGGAACGTTTCTTTTAGCTTCGGTTAGAACTTTGATCATGTCTTCGTCCGAATATGGCGTGTATTTCCCTTGCTTGTATTCTTCGTACAGTGGAGTATTTTCAATAACTAATGATGGATAGATTTTCAACATGTCTGGACGTAATTGTGGATCAGAAAACAATTTTTTAAAATCTGCAATGTCTTCCTCTGGTTTCATTGTGGGCAAACCTGGCATCATATGTGCTACCAGTTTGTATCCTGCATCTTTTGAAATTTGAAATGATTCTACTACGTCATTATAATCGTGCCCTCTGTTAACTATTTTGTAAACTCTCTCTTGCAATGATTGAACTCCGATCTCCACTCTTGTAATTCCATAACTTAACATTAAATCCACATGTTCTTGTTTGCAATAGTCAGGCTTTGTTTCGATTGTGAACCCTACATTTCTTATTGCTGCATATTCGTTGTTTAATTTTGCTTGCTCTAAATTTCCTGAATCAGCTCCGTTTAATGCATCATAGCATGATTTGATAAAATCTTTTTGGTAATCTTTTGGCATGAATAGAAATGTTCCGCCAACAATAACAATTTCCATTTTGGATGGGTCGTGTCCAAACGCAATTAATTTTTCAATCTTTGATGTAATTTGTAATTTAGGATCAAATTCGTTTTCAATTGCATTAAGGGACGAGGGTTCTTTGCCTGTGTAGCTATTTGGAGAATTAAATTCAATCCCTCCTGGGCAATATGTGCATCTGCCATGTGGACATGCGTATGGTTTTGGCATTAGCGCAACCACTGACACTCCTGACGCTGTTTTAGCTGGTTTTCGTATCAATACTTTTTTTAATTTGTCAAAATCTGATTCCTTTGCCATTGATAGGATTTCATAATTTCTTGGAATCCTTTCTAGTGCGTACTTTGTACAAATTTTTATGATTTCTTCTTTTACTTGCTTTTTACTTGGTTCTTGGATTGTTAGCAGATTCTGGGTTATTTCATCACATGCTTTTGAAATAATGGGGTCAAGCTTATTCATAAATGATCAATTTAGTTTGGACATAAATTCGTTAAATAATTTGGTATGTTTGATGTCTATTTGCTCCTAGTTGTTTTTTTAATTGCCTTTTTATCTAGTTTTTTCTTTACCGCCTTTTTCTTTACCGCCTTTTTAGCTGGTTTTTTTTCAATTTCTTTTTTGATGTCGTTTTTAATATCATTTAATTCCGTCTGGATTTTTTTGATTTCAGCAATCATCTCTGTTTTGAATGAACTATTGTCTGTTTCTGACATGAGTTGATCAAAAGAATTTTTTCATATAATTTAAGACTTGTTGAGGGATTATCTGGTTTTCTCTAAATCTCTTTTGGAGATGAATCATCTCTTTTTTTGCTCTTTTCTGTATTCCATCTTTAACCATATTGGAGTGATGATTGTTGTTACTGCCACCATGATTACGATTGTTGAATATACTTCAGATGTGAGAATTCCTGCTGTAACTCCTACTCCTGCAACGATCAATCCTACTTCTCCTCTTGAAATCATTCCGATGCCAACTCGCATTCCTTGTTGTTTACTTTTCAAAAATAGCATTGCAGGCAACCCGCATCCAAATAATTTTGTTACAACTGCTACTATGATTACAACTGCACTGATGAGTAAAATTTCAACATTGACTGCTCTTAGATCTACTTGGGCTCCGATTATTGCAAAGAACAATGGTGCAAAAATCAACCCTATTTTGCCAATATAATTTTCAATTTTTTCAAATACCTTGGTAGTTGATAATGCCATTCCTACTGCAAATGCCCCGACAATCGGTGACAGCCCTATGGACCCTGCAAGAGCTGCCGCTCCAAAGAATGATGCCGTCGCTATTCCCTCTACACTTCCCTTTGCTTTCCATAGCCTTGGCGTGATTATTTTTGGAATGACTACCACTGCAACTATTAGCATTATTGCAAAGAATCCTAATACTTTCAAAATTGTAATCGCAATCTCTGTAATGTCGATATTGTCTACTCCTCCATCTGAACCTGCAATTGATGAAACGACTGATAACACTGCAATTGCCAAAATATCATCTACGACTGCTGCCCCGATGATAAGTCTGGCTTCAGGAGTTTTGATTTTCCCAAATTCGCTTAATACTTGAATTGAAATTGCAATACTTGTTGCAGTAAGTGCCGTTGCAATCAACATTGATTGTAGCGCATCAAATCCAAATAATTGGAATACTGCTAGTCCTGCAAAGAATGGGACCACGACCCCTAATGTTCCGACTGTGAATGACGCCTTTCCTCCTTTGAGAAATTCTTTTGGTGTCATCTCTAAACCTGCCATAAACAAAATTACGATTGCCCCCATCTCTCCAAGTATTTTGATTTCATCGTTGATGTGGAGTAGTTGCCTTCCGTCGACTACAAAAAATGCTCCTAATGCAAATGGCCCTACGATCATTCCAGCTAATAGTTCCCCTAGAACAATTGGAAGTTTCAATCTGAGGAAAAGCTCTGCCATTAATTTGGCTGCGAACAAAAGTATTCCTACTCCGATTATCGTTTCAATGAACTGTGCTTCTGCTGCCATCTTTTCCTGATAAATGCTGAGAAATCTGTCATATAAGGTGATATCACGTCAAGATTATTTTGTAGTTGTTAAATTAAGCAATTTTTGCAGAATTTACAAAAACACCTTTCTTTGAAATGATCTGCCCGATTTCCTGACTTGAAATTTTGTGCTTTTTGAATATTGATTTGATTCTAGTTGCCTGATCTTTTGGTGCAACTACACAGAATCCTACTCCCATGTTGAATGTCTTGTACATTTCTTCCAGTTCTACTCCCTGCTCTTCTACCAGTGCCATGATTGGTGGGATTTTTGGTAATGAGTTTATTTCATAACCGATATTTTTGAGACGCAGTAGTTTGGTGAATGCACCTCCTGTTATGTGCGCAAATCCGTTGACTTTACATTTCTTGTTTATTTCAAGAACTGGGTTTGTGTAAATTTCAGTGGGTTTTAGCAATGCATCGCCAATAATTCCGACCCCTTTGACTTTGTCTTTTACGGAATATTTTGTTAATAATGCTTTCCTTGCTAGTGAATATCCGTTTGAATGAATACCTGAACTATTTGCGCCTATGATTACATCTCCTGTTTTGATTTTGTTTCCAAGCACCATCTCTTTTTTCTCTAAGAGCCCTACTACCATGCCTGCCAAATCAAATGCGAACCCATTGCCTTCAATTACATCTGGCATGATTGCCGTTTCTCCTCCAACTATTGGCATTGCAGATTTTTTAGCACCTGTTACTAGCCCTTCTACAATTTTTTTGAATATTGTTACATCGTTCTTGTTTGCAGCAATATAATCCACAAATGAAATTGGCGTTGCACCAATACAAATTATATCATTAACGTTCATTGCAACACAGTCGATTCCTATCGTGTTGTATTTTCCCATCATGTTTGCAATTACGATTTTGGTTCCAACCCCGTCAGTATGTGTTGCCAATAATTTCCCTCCTGCAATTTCCACAATTCCTGCATAGTGGCCAAACCCTTGTGCTATCTTTGCTTTTTTCTGAAGTTTATGGGTTGATGAAATTAATTTACCGATGGCTTTTTGGCTTTGTTTAATTTTAGAAATATCTACACCTGCTTTTTTGTAAGTTAGAGCCATAGTTTGTTGCACTTTTGATGTGAATAAAAGAATTTACCCTGTGTTTCGATCACATATACATGCCAGATATCTCTTCTCTGTGTTCTGCATATTTTTGCGATAATTCGCTGAATTCTGAATGGATTCTGTCTTTTTGTTTTTGCAGTTCAGTTGTATCTATTTTCATGTCATAAAATCGGTTTAATGCTTCAATTAGAGTAGCTGCTGCTGCTGAATCTGGCGCTTCTTTGTTTGCTTTGGCCAACAGAGTTAACCCTTGAATCTCTCTAACTAGGCACTCATTTAGTATCCCTCCTGGGATTCCGGTGATAAATCCTTGAGGAATCATGCTAATATCTTTGTCTGCCATTGTTCTAACCAAATCTTCTTCTGCTGCACAGTATGCTTTGTCATCATGCTCTGTACTTGCAACTCCATCTAAAATCACAATTTCTTTAGATCCTTTCTGTGCTGCCCAATCTAAAATTGAAGATACCAATGTGAATAATCCCTCCATTCTCAATGTAATTTCACAAATTATTGCGCAAACTGTTCCTTCCTTATTTGCATAAAATCTGAATGGGTGTCGTAATCTGCCTCTCATAAATACAGTTGATGGTGGAAGATGTTTTGATCTCATCACTGCAATTTCCTCCATCTTCAATTCTGTAATGATGTGATTAATTGCTACTGGACCTACCAGACCTGCACCTACAAACCCTGCAAAAATTATCGGACTGTTTAATTCTATTTTTTTGATTTCAAATACTTCGGCCTCTGGAAATTCTTTTTGCACTGCTTATGTCGATTTATACTGATTAATTACTTTTAGCAATAAGTAGATTGTATATGAAAATAAAAGAATGGAGGATTATGCTACGTAGTTATTTTTTTGCACAAATAGATCCAGCATGATTCGTCCCTTGTCTGTAATTGTATAGATCATATTTGCACCTCTTGCTTCTTTTTCTATGAATTTGTAATCTACACACAAGTGCAAATAGTTTAGAAATGATTTCTTCATTCTAATTTTTGACTTTGAATACAAATCAGAGAATGTCATTGGATTGCCTCTTAGTTGGTATAACAATTTCAATAAAGATAACGTACTGTAATCTTTCGTTCTTGCTTTTACTGCATCGAGTACTTGTTCATCTCTGTGTATGATAAAATCACCGAATTGGTCTGCTACTTCTAGTGGTACGTATGTTAGTCTTGCTCGCATTATACCGTATAGTACGGTACATTACCTTATTAGTGTTTGACATGGGCTTTGTTGATCTATTTAGCTAGTTTTTTACACCTAATCATGACTAGATTGGCTATTTTTGTAATTAGCTTGAATTATTTAATTTGTGAAATTATGGCATATCGCCTGATTTAAACGGCCAAAACTCAAAATTAATTTGTGGAAGTTGCAATAAGTGCCATACTAACTGTATCTGGATTAGTTATGTTATGCTTTGGTGGTAACTGGTTAGTTAGTGGCGGTGTGGCAATTGCAAAAAAATTCCGTATCAGTAATTTGGTAATTGGCATGACCATTGTGGCATATGGTACTTCTACTCCAGAACTTGCAGCAAGCGTTGCAGCAGCTGGAGAGCATAGTGCAATAATTCTTGGAAATATAATTGGCAGTAACATTGCCAATGTCGGTATGGTGATTGGCGTTGCTGCAATTCTTGTCCCACTTGCAGTACGCAAGTCTGTTTTAAAAAAAGAAATTCCAATAATGTTGAGTGTCTCGTTTTTACTTGTTTTGCTGTCCATTGACGGTGAACTTTCTACATATGACGGGGCATTGTTACTTGCTGGTTTGGGGGTCTTTGCATATTATACATTCAAAGATGTAATGAAACAAAGAGAAAAAAACACAGAACCTGTAGAGCAGAGTAAAAACAATCTCTATCTTAAATCTGCAGGACTAATTGGTATCGGTGTAATTTTTTTGTATGTTGGTGCTAGACTTACAGTTGATAATGCTGTAGTGCTGGCAACAGAATTTGGTTTATCTGAAAAGATAATTGGGCTGACTGTGATTGCAATTGGAACCTCTCTTCCGGAATTAATCACATCAGTCATTGCAATCAGAAAAGGCCATGCAGACATTGGCATTGGAAATATTATTGGAAGTAACATTTACAATATTTTGATGATTATGGGAGTTGGTGCCGCACTTGGTGGAGTTATGGTTGGCGTTGATGTTTATGTGGATTATGCGATAATGATCATATTCAGTTTATCTTTACTCATTGCTTTGAAGATCGGAATGATTGGCAGGGCCATGGGAATTGCTTTGACTATAGGTTATGTTGCCTATCTGATAGTCACGTTTTTCAAGTAATTTGTACCTAAATGGCGTTTACTGCGATGTTTTCTGCTCTTAGTGAGGGAGTGATTGATGGGAGAGATGCCCACTGGATGACATTTCTTTGATTCTTTCCAATGGCTGAAATATTTTTGAACATGTTTGGAAGGCTATGAATTATTCTGACTGATTTTCCTGGTCCAATAATTTTCCCGTTTTCAATAATCCTAATTCCACTTCTTGCAGTACATGAAAAATCCCCTCTGATTGGGTTTATTGCGTATGTATACCATAGTCTTCCTACAAGCAATCCATGTTTTGTTTCTTTTATCATCTCTTCTTGGGAATAATCCCTTGGATTTATTTTCAGATTGTGGGGAGATGATGTTGGAATTGGCTCAGAACTTCTTCCCATGGGGGAACCAGAACGTGATGCATTGCCAGTTGACTGACTCTCCTCTTTGTAACTATCAAATAGATTTGAAAATGTATTTTTGAAAATACCTTTCTTGATTAGATCTTGTTTCTTTGTATCTATTCCCTCGTCGTCTATTGATTTTGTTCCAATCCCTTCTGACATATGTGGATCATCCACTAAATCAAGTTCTTCAACTGCAATTCTTTTCTCATAACTATTTGAAAAACAACTTTTCTTTTCTGAAAATATTTTAAAATTAAAGTTTGCAGCTACAACAAAAGCCAATAACTCTCCTACTGAATAAGGCTCAAAAATTATGGAATATACATCCGAATCAATTTTTTGTGGATTTATTGATTCTACACACATCGTCTTTGCATCTTTGCCTATTTGCTCTGGGGAAAAATTTGAATATGTTCTGCTACATGCATGCCCTATTCCTGATACTGGCGTTTCTCCATGCTCTGATTCTGCGTTAATAATTCCTGAAATGTATGTGGCTTTATCTGAAAAATTAAGTCCGTTGGAGTTCATCAATTCAAATTTCTCAGATACTATGTGTAGTGATCCTGTAATCGTGCTTACTTTATAATTATCTGCTGAATTAATCATATTTTGTGCGATATCTGTGCATTCAGAGCCTGAAATCTGCTCCAGTTTTTCATCAAATGTTCCCTCTAATTGGACATGTTTAGTTTTATACGGCAGTCCTTTCCACAATCTCCTTGATTTAATGTTTGATGATGCACTCAAAGCTTTCAGCATGGTTTGCTCTATTTCTTCTTCTTTTGTCATCTGCATTGATGCAATTTTTTTATTATGAATTAGTCTAATCCCGAAACTTTGATCAAAATTCTGTTTAATCTCGACAATTTCTGAATCTGTAATTCTAACTGTTGTAATTTTTTTCTTTACTAAAGCAACATCGCATTCATCGATCTTTAGTTTTTTTGCGTTGCTTAGTGCCTTTTCTAAGGCTGACAAATTACCGCTTCCTAGGATTTTTGTAATTGAATTTATTAATTTTAATTAGTTCTACGTATGATCCAAATTGTTTATCTGTAACAGTATCTAGCTTGTCTTCTATTTTCTCTTCCCCATCAAACTTTTTCAGGATTTCATAATGGGTATTTCTTTCGGCAGGGACTCTTCCGATTTCTTTTACCATTCTTCTAATTTCTTTGGGTTTTAGTAGTTGACCGTACTCTGAACCTGCAGATGTTGAAATACTTTCATTGATTAAAGTTCCCCCAAAATCATTTGCTCCCCACATGAGCAACAGCTGAGACATTTTTTGTCCTTCTTTTACCCATGACATTTGTAAGTTATTGATTGAATTATTCAACATGATTCTTGAAACGGCATGTGTAAGTAAAACATCTTTTCCACTACCTCCTTGTCTTATTCCTTCGTGCAGTCCGTGGATGTACATTGGTGCTTCAGTATGAATAAAGTTTAGTGGGACAAATTCTGTAAACCCGCTTGTTTCTTTTTGAATATCTCTTAATTTTACAATATGCTTTACTCTGTCTTCAAGTGTTTCTATATGCCCAAACATCATAGTCGAGGTTGTATTGATTCCCATCTTATGAGCGCTTTTGATGACTGTTTCCCAATCTTCTACACTAATTCTGCCTGGGGAAATTTTATCTCTTAGTTTTTGATTCAAAATTTCTGCAGATGTACCTGGGAGGGTATTCACTCCTGCCTCTTTCATCCTTTTCAAAAATTCTTCAATTGAAACGTTTGAGCGTGTTGCACCGTAGAGAATCTCTTCAGGAGAAAATCCGTGAATATGGATGTCTGGAATCTCTTTTTTGATATCTCTGCAAATCTTTTCATACAAATCTCCTTCCATGTCTGGTGGCAGTCCTGCCTGAATGCATACTTCTGTTGCTCCTAGTTGATATGCCTCTTTTGCTCTACGTACAATCTCTTCGTTTGGAAGAAAATATCCTTCCTCTTCCCTAAAATCTCTACTAAATGCACAAAAACCACATTGCTTGATACAGACATTTGTGAAATTGATATTCCTGTTTACTACATATGATACCACGTCCCCCACTCTTCGTTTTCTTAATTCGTCTGCAACAAGACCTACTAAATGAAAGCCAATTCCTTGTGCCTTGAATAATTCTAATCCGTCATTTGAAGAAATCTCCTTCTCAGATAGTGCATTGTTTAGGATTCCTGCTAGTACGGGATCGATATTTTTGAAAAGTGAATCTATGTTAGTAATCATCTCCAATACTCCTCTTTTACGAATCCTTCCTCATCTTTAATGACTGATATCTTATCTCTTAACTCTTTGCTAACAAAAGAAAAGTATTCTGGGTATATTGGAAATCTGCATTTTAAGTCAAAGCCTGCTTTCTTTGAATATTCGTCTACTTTGCTAATTTCTGGCCAAGAAAATTCTGGATTTACAAAATCAGGTGTAATTGGAGATATGCCGCCCCAATCATTTATTCCCACTGATAAGAAACTCTGATACGATTTTGGAGATAGGTTTGGAGGAATTTGTATATTCATTTCTGGCATGATGATTCTTGCTAGTGCAACAACTAGTTTGAAGTTTTTCTCATCTGCTGATGGCTCGTCTTTCATTCTGGTGTCTGGTTTTGGTTGAAAGTTTTGCAGAATCACTTCTTGAATATTTTCATGTTTATCGTTTAGCTGTTTTATTGCAAACAGCGAATCAATTATTTCCTCTACTGTCTCCCCAATTCCTACTAGGATGCCTGTGGTCATTGGAATGCCTAACTTTCCAGAATTTTCTAAAATTTTCAGTCTTGCTTTTGGTCTTTTGCTTGCAGCCAAATGATGCGGCATGCCTTTTTCTGTTAATCTCTCACTAACATTTTCTAGCATTACGCCCATTGACACATTAGTTTTCTTCAACTCTTTTAGCTCTTGATAATTTAGATTTCCAGCATTTGTATGTGGGAATAATCCCATTTCTAATGCAATCTCTGAAGAATGAATCAAGTATTCAACCGTAGATTTGAAGTTATTTTCTTTTAACCAATCTCGAGCTTCTTGATATCTTTGTTCTGGCTGTTCGCCTGTAACAAAGAGTGCCTCAACACATTTGTATTTTTTTGCAAGTGTTAATAATTCTGTAATCTGTTGCTTTGACATTAACGAAAGTTTTACCTCTCCAGGTTCTGATTTGTAAGTACAGTATGAACAAGTATCTTTACATAGATTAATAATGTTGAAAAATGCTTTTTTAGAAAATGTCACAGAATTTTTTTTGTATTTTCTTCTTAGATTTTGTGAGACTTGAAACAAGTCATCTGGATTTTCTGTTGCTTTTTGATATATCTCAATGATGTCTTGACGGGAGACTGATTTGTTTTCTAAAATATTGTTTAAACCCTCTGAATCTAAAACAAGATTGTTCAACAGAAGAATTTCTTGTTTGGAAGTATTTATGCTTGTATTGATTTAATTCCCATTTGGTCTTACATCTAGTGTGATTGTGACGTTTGTAGTCCTTCCATCTCTTAGAATTTCTAAAACCATCTCATCCCCTACTGACTTTACTTTTTGCAAATGAACCAAGATATCATCAATTTTTCTGACTTCGTTTCCATCTACTGCTAAAATAATATCTCCTCCTATCGGATAGTTTACTCCGTCAACCTCAATGGTTTTATCTGAACCAATCAATCCTGCCTTGAATGCTGGACCCTCTTCTACTACTGTAATCACTAGAAATCCTACTGCGTCTTTTAGATTCAGAGCACTTGCCATGTCCGGATCAATGTCTCTGCCTGCAATCCCTATCCATGGATGCTCATATTCCCCATTTTCAATTAATGTCGGAACAATTTTTGCAATAGTTTGTGATGGAATTGCAAATCCAACACCTGTAAATTCACCTGTTGTTGATTGTATTGCAGTATTAATTCCTACTATTTCTCCACGTATATTCAACAGTGGTCCGCCCGAATTTCCTGGATTAATTGCTGCATCTGTTTGAATGACATCGGGGATTTGATAATTTGATTCTGTTGGAAGCAATCTGCCTAATTGACTAATAATTCCTGAAGTCATGGAGCCTGATAGTCCAAATGGGTTTCCTATCGCTGCTATCTCTTCTCCGACTTTAAGATTGGATGAATCTCCAATGGATAATGGATGTAAAAGGGATAGATCTGCATCAACTTTGATTACTGCAATGTCTGTATATTCATCAGTTCCAATAATGTTTGCATTGTATGATCTGCCATCCAGGAATGTAACTACTATTTTGTTTGCATCTTTTACAACATGTGCATTTGTTATGATGTGACCTTTCTTATCAAAAACAAAACCTGATCCTATTCCTCCCATGACGTCTTCTGATTCTCCCCTTTGAACATTGACTCTAACCACTCCTGGTTCTGATTTTTTAAAAATTTCAATTAATGATAAACTCTTGGAATTTAATGGAGTTACTTTGGCAACTATGTTTGCATTATCATCACTGATATCTGGTTTCAATGGTTCTGGTGGTGAGATAAACATTATTGCTATAATAATTAATACCGTTACTGCACCTATTGCCCCACCTACAAACATCCCTGATTTGTCCATGAGATTTTCTATTCCTCATTTTCTATCTAAAAGGCTTACTATACACTGATTGAACTTTGAGAATGATCTTTCATTGAATAGCTTCTACCTCTCCAGGTTACCGCTGATGTTTTTTTAGCTTGTAGTAACCCACTCAAAAATCCTAAGACGACCACCAAACTCCCGAGTGGTGCAAATACTGAATATGCTAATTTTAGCTTTAAACCTATTTTCATTTCTATTACTGCTCCAGTGTAAATCAAAATTGAAGCAATCACAGATGTTATGCAAAGTATTTTTGCAGATGTTGACTCTATTGCTAAATAAGTTGAAATTGCTAATATTGGAAATGGAACAAACAACAAAAACACTATGGCAAAAAATATTCCTATTGCAATTTTTCCACTTTGAAGATAAAGTGGAATCATTAATCTTTTTAGGGCATTCCATAGTGTGCCCTTGTCACGTGCCCAAACCGCTTCAATTAGGTGCTCTCCTCGCACCATTTTCATTTTGTACCCTGAGTCTTTTACTTTTTTCCCCAATGCTCCATCCTCGATAATTTCATGCTTGACTCCTTCATGTGTACCAACTTTTTGATATGTTGTTTTTTTCAGAATAAAGAAACTTCCAAAAAAATAACCTGTTTTTTTTACTGGGTTGTTGACATTTAATGCCGAAAACCTTGTGTGCAAAAATGTTGAAATCATTGGAAGTGTAATGTTTGTCCAAAAATCAAATGTTAGCATTTTTGGTATTGCCGATAGTGCATCTAATTCAAATGAATTCAAATGAGATACTGCAAGTGTTATGACATTTTCGGCATGTTTTGTGTCTGCATCAGTAAAAAGTAGTAGTTCCCCTGTTGCTTTGCCGTAACCTTCCATACATGCCCAGTTTTTCCCCATCCATTCATCTGGTTTTGGTTTTGCAGAAACCGGAATTACTTTTGGATATTTTTTTGCATATTCTAAAATTATTTCTCTAGTTTTATCTTCTGATGAATCATCAATCACGATGATCTCATAATTTTCATAGTCTTGTTTCACCAACGAATCTAGGCATTTTCCAAGAAACTCTTCTTCATTCCTAGCTGGTAAAATTATTGAAACTTTGGGATTCTTTTTAGATGTGTTTTCAAATTTATCTAAATACGGGGTAAACCTAAATGAATCAAGCATTGATTTAAGAAGAAAAATCCATGCTCCGCAAACTCCGATTAGAATTGCAGCTAATGTATAATTGAAAATATCTAAAATTAAATCCATTAACCTTGTCTCTCTATTTCTTCTTTGATACTCTGCATTGCTTGCTCTGTTCCGCTTTTGATGTGTTTTTTAATCATACCTGTAAACATCCCCATCATGCCTGTTAGTTTGATGTCCCAATATGTTGATAATATTGTTTTTTTATCTTTGGCCGTTAGTGATACTATTTTTTCACCATCGATTATTCCTTTGGTGAATCTTGCCTCAATTTTCTCTTTAGGGTGGATTTTTACTTGTTGTAAACATTTTTGATCTCTAAACGCAATTGTAATTTCTCTGTTGATGGTATTTCCCTCTTTTGAAATGTTTCTGACTTTTTTGGTACCCTTCCAAAATTTTGGTTCATTATCTATATCTGAAACAATGCCCCACACTTTGTCTATTGTTGCATTGATTTCTACTTCGACTTGGATTGTAGCCATGGATGAAGTCTATTTTTCCGCATTAAATATATTAGATTCTTACAGCATTTCAAATAGACTGTGATCGGTAATATGCCTAAAATCCGGGACATTAACTCCAGTTCCAATGGCGTTTGCCATTCTTCGGTCACAGTCCATAAAAATTTAAAAAAAATGAAACCAACAAAATACATGGCAAAAATTGAAACTTTAGACGGTGCGGGTTTTTGGAAAAATGCATATGCTCACCAGCGGGGAAAATTGTTGAAAAAAGTTAATGTTCCCGAAGATCAAATTGTTGAACTAGTTAACAAAAAATACATGGAGATTCCTGCAGCATTAAGGTATGAAATTGAAACAAGCGGAATCAATAAAAAAGATTTACAATGAGATTCGAAAATCATTTTAACTGGAGAAATTAGGTTCTATCATGTCTACGATAATTTATGATGATTTTGCAAAGTTGGACATTCGGGTTGCAAAAGTTATTGCTACCGAAACAATCGAAGGAAAATCCAGGATTATCAAAGGCAGAATTGATTTGGGTGATGATGATCAACGCGATGTGATAATTGGAGGGGCGCAATATTACCAACTTGAAGATATAGTTGGCAAAACTGTAATTGTAATAGTAAATCTTGAGCCAAAAAAAATAGCGGGGGTTGAGTCAAATGTAATGTTGTTGGCAGCTGACGTTGATGACAAACCTTTCTGGTTAACTGTAACAGAAGAAGTTCCTTTAGGAAGTCCGATTAAATAATTTATTTAAAAATTGTTTTTAAATTTAAAACTAGTTTTTTATTCTATAAAATTAATCATAAATCCCTAGGCGCACTTCGAAAGTATAACTAATCCTTTAGCATTTGATTAGAATAAGTACTGTTAGATTAACGTGGAAAGGTAAGGTTATGCATCATTATCTATAGAAGAAAAAAATCATGTCAAACTCAGACTTGCCTTTGATAGCATAGTTGATACATGTAATACATTCACGATATGGGTAATGGATGCCCTGGGGACTATTAAATCGAGAAAAGATCGTTAACAAGATAAAACAGAATTTAATGATAGATTTGATGGCGTAACCCTTTGGATTAGGACTTGAGGGTTACCAAATCTTAACAGGTTTGAACTGAACATGTACTCAATTTGTAGATTCAAATTTAATCTGGAGCATAGTGTGAATGGGGATATAGTTAGTAGTAATAAAATCATGCCCACGTGAAACAAAATTATTCAAAAACATCTTAGATTATAATTTAACATGGGAAATACTGGCTAGTTCTTTCAATGGGGGACTTTTTTCAGGTTGGAATGGTTTTTTAGTTAAATATCTCAAGTCATAATCAGAGTTATTCATGTACAAAAATATCTTAGTTCCTCATGCGGGAACTCCTGCAGGCGATTTGGCACTAGACCATGCTATCTACATAGCCCAGTCATCTAAAGCAGAAATTATCCTACTGCACGTAATGGAGGATTTTCCACATGTTCCAGTATTTGCTCTTCATGCTTCACAATCTTCCAAAATTAAAAAAGACTTAGCAGAAGTAACAAAAGAAATGAAAAAAGTCATGGAAATAGAGATGAAAACACGAGTAGATGTATGTGAGAAAAATGAAATAAAATCACATCTCAAAATACTTACTGGATTGCCTGCAGAAGAAATTATGAAAATTGTAAAAAATCAAAAAATTGATTTAATTGTCATGGCAAAAAGAAGAAAGCTCAAAGGAATCAAGGGTTTGTTGTCACTAGGAAGCGTATCAAGAAAGATCGTAGAGAATACATCTTGTCCTGTTCTGATGATTGATATTGAAAGGAAATGAGTAAAATTTTTGAAAATATTTTAGTTCCATACAATGGAACCACAGGAAGTGAAAAAGCATTTAAAAAAGCAATCTCTCTCGCATGTTTAACTAGTGCAAAAATTACGATAATTACTTGCTTGGAAGAACGCAACACGTTTGGATTTTTTAAAACAAAGACAAGCAAGCGGGAATTTGAAAAAGAGATCAAAGCCGTAGAAAAACAGCACCTAAAATTGAAAGAATTTACAAAAGATCATGGCGTTTCATGTGATTCTAAAATTGTAAAAAATGGTATGCCATCTGCCAGAATACTTGAATTTGCAAAACAGCACAAGATGGACCTGATCATCACAACTAGGACAAAAATGTCCTCACGTATGGAAAAACAACATTATCAAAGCACGGTTGAGAACATGTTTAGAAATTCACCGTGCCCAATTTTGATTTTATGACAAATCCAGACAATTGAAGATAATGGGTATTAAAATTTGAAATAGTTACAACTTATTTCCTTGATAATTTTTTGGTCTTGTGCGCAATTTTTACTCCCATCTTTGCAGTTTTTAGTTTTTCTACAATAATCCATTCAAGGTTTAAGAATTTGAATGCGGATAATATCTGAATTATAATTAACATTAGTATATCAATCTAATATTTTTTACAAATTTTTTTAATCATTTTCCTTTTCGGTTAGCATCCAGCTGTCAAACACATGAGTTTGGGTCAATCTCTTGATCGCAAAAATGGTGTCCAAAATGAGTGGCAGAGTTATGATCAAAGCCACAGTAGAAATTATGATTGTGATTGTACTGTCTTCAAATTCCACAAAACTGATGAAAATAGATACCAATAATAGCATCAGACCCATGAACAATAAATTCCGAATTACTTTGTACAATGGTTTGTCCACTTGCTTTTTCTCTTTTGAATTAAAGTTAATTGTAATCTTATTACAAATGTCCGAAATTATTTTTTCTGTTCTGCCAAAGAATGAGACTATTGGATAGATTAAGATCGTCACAGTCAGAATAATGAGAAATACTTCCGGATCTATCAAGAAAGGTATTTCCAATTCATTCATTAATGAGATAATTGACGGTGAAAAATAATTCATGGCAGCTAGTATGGTGACTATCACAACAATGTGGACCAAGATTAGCGGGGCATATTTTTTAACACTCACAATTTGTTCTGAATTGGGCTTCTCACTAGCGGGTTTTCCTCTTAGCAGCATTCCGGCATAAAATATTGTGTTTAGTAGTCTGACCGGCACGATTGATTTGGAATCTGCCTTTGTAGGCAGTGCCCTTAAGATGAGAGGCATCGTCAACATCGTAATTATGGCAACTAATACTGTTATTGGAAAAATTGATTCTCTTATACTTCCGCTGTCTGTACCAAGTTTTGCAATGATGAATGAAAATTCTCCGATTGGTATCATCACTATCCCAATTGTAGATGCGCTGACAAGTGTATTTCCGGCAAATGACGCTGCAAACATATTTCCAATAAATTTTCCAATTATTGCCACAATTACAATTGGAATCGTGATCCAAATTACTTCTGGGATTAATGTAATATTTACAAGCATTCCTATGGAGACAAAAAACATTATCAGGAAAAAATCTCGAAGGGGAAGAACTTTTGAGATTATTGGTTCAGAAAACTTTGTGGATGCAATGATCATTCCCATCAAAAATGCCCCGACGGCACTACTCAGATTCAAAAAGTGAGCAAGAACGGACAGTCCAAATACCAACGCAAGAGAGGAGATGAATAAGGCCTCCTCCATCTTGATCTTGCTAACATGTTCTAAGAGTTTGGGAATTATCTTGATTCCCACTCCGAAAGTTATCACAAAAAATACTATACTCTGAAGTATGATCAATCCGAAATCAGCCAGTGCAAAACCATTACCTTTGGTTGCATCGCCCAGAATGGTCAATAGCAGAACTGCTGCAAGATCCTCTATGATTAGAATTATTACTACCGTGTTCCATTCGTCTGTGTTTACCAGCTTTAGATCTCTGAGAAAACGTAACGATATGGCAGTACTTGTAATTGACAGGATACTCCCCAAGAAAAGTGCTTCAAGATGAGTCCAATCAAATGCCAGGGCCACCACGTATCCCAATGAAAATACTATTGCCAGTTGGATTGTACCCACCAAAACTCCAGTAAATCCAACTTTTTGCAGCTTCTTTAAACTAAATTCCAGACCTATTACAAAAAGCAGTATGATTATGCCAAACTCTGCAAGCAAGTTGATCAGTTCCGTGTCTTTTACCAGCCCTAATCCGAACGGACCCGCAACTATGCCAATTAGGATAAAACCGATGATTGTAGGAAGATGTATCTTGTGCATAATCCAGGCACTTATCATGCCTCCGCCAAAAAGAATCGCCAATAGGATTAGAAATTCTGTTACTCCTGCAGAGACCATCCATTAGAATGTTGTAATGCGTTGTATTAATGGAATTCTACAACAGTAAATCGTCAAATTAGTTTTAGACATCATATGCACTATCTTTGTTTTCTTTTCAAAAAATTGTTTTTGTTTTCGGCAGAATTGACACTGAAATTTTATCATAAGTGATTATATTCTAAAATGCTTTAAGAAATGTATGGTAAAATGACATGTGCAGATTACGGTTTTGAGTGTAATTTTGTAATTGAAGTGAACTCTCAAGATTCATTAGAACAATTTGGCATGCACATGACTCAAATTCATGGAATCGACTATCCGAAAGAATCTTTGATGTCATCAGTATACCCAGTTCTATGTATGCCTTGAACAAAATTTGTGTGATTTATAATGTTAAAATCAACAAGACTAATTTCTTTACTCTTATCTGCAGCATCGGTTTAATCTATGACTTTCTACATAATGTGTATGTGCTAAGTATTGATTAAACATATTGTTTTAATCATAAATCATTAGTTCTTTTTCTTCTAGTAGTGAATGCAAGTTATTCACAGAACGATACACGTCTTCTTCGTGTTTAGCTCCTGTGCAGACCAGTTTTCCTGATGAGAACAACAAAATGACTGTCTTTGGATCTAACATTCTGTGAATGAGTCCTGGAAATTGTTCAGGTTCATACATGCTTCGTGGCAGTGTTCTTGCAGCTTGCTCCAGATGGATTTTTCCTCCCAAATTGATGGATGCGACAATATTTTGAATTGTCACCACCGCGTTTTTTTTGATCTTAATTTCTCCTTTTCGAAGATTTTGTACCACCATTTTCACTGCTTTTTTAGCCATTTCTTGAGATTTGGAACCCGTGCACACCATTTTACCTGAAGTGAAAATCAGTGTTGCTGTTTTTGGGGTTTTTAATCTGAACACTAGTCCCGGAAATTGATCTGGATGGTATTCTACATCTGGAAATTTCCTGGTAATGTCATTTAAGTCCATTTTCTGCATTACGTCTGCAGAAGCTACTACGTTTTCTATACTCACGATAGGTTTTGTCTGTGGCATATTCTGCTTTTTTTGTATTTCAACTATAATAATATCACTCACCACAATTTACTCACAAAATTATCTTTTTCTCATGTTATCGGACATGTTGATCTTTGAATCTGGGAACAATGCTTTAATTTGGTTCTAAGAAATCTTGATTCTAGTGAATTTTACAAATTTTAATTTTGATCAATTGTTTTCGATGAGTGATGACTCTAATCCGCTAATGATGTTGGTATGGATTCTTCCAATAATTCTTTTTGTATTTTATGGGCAACAAATTCAGTTATTTGTTACTTCACGAGAAATTAAAAAAGGAATTAAAAAATTAGAAAGTTTCAAGGAGCAATCTAGATCTGAATTAATTAATTATGTCAAAAATGATTTAAAGGCAAAAGATGATCCTGTAAAAAAGATTGATAAATTTTTAGATTATTTTACGATAATGCCTGTTGATATGGATCCTAATGGAATTGTTGAGAAAGTTCGGCATACA
>CAJQMY010000026.1 GCA_905479565.1 uncultured Candidatus Nitrosopumilus sp. | reverse complement strand
TTTGAAAATAATTTGATTTGAGACTATCACAAAAGATAAATTCCAAAATACTGCGGAAAAGATGTTTTATGGCTCAAAAAGGAATTCTTGCATTTTCAGGTGGACTAGACACTTCAGTTGTTGTAAAGTATCTACAAGATGAACATGACATGGACGTCATTACAGTTACAGTAGATGTCGGGCAAGGAGACGATTGGAAAAAAATCGCAGCCAAAGCAAAAAAACTCGGTGTAAAAAAACATTACAATATAGATGCAAGAAAAGAATTTGTCAAAGATTACATCTTTCCATCAATTAAAGCAAATGCCCTTTATCAAAAAAAATATTGTCTTGCAACAGCACTTGCCAGACCATTAATTGCAGAAAAAGTTTTAGAGATTGCAAAGAAAGAAAAAGTAACATCGCTTGCTCATGGGTGCTCCGGAAAAGGAAATGATCAAGTGAGATTCGATATTACATTGCGTTCAGGTTCTGATCTTCCAATCATTGCACCCATTAGAGATAAAAATTTGGATAGGGATACAGAATTAAAATTTGCAAAAAAACATGGAATTGAAATTGACACTGTAGCAAAAAAATTCAGCATTGATCAAAACTTGTGGGGCCGTGCAATAGAAGGAGGAGTGTTAGAGGATCCATACAACGAGCCGCCTGATGATGCATTCATTTGGGTCAAAACAAAAAACTTGCCAGATAAACCAACATACTTGGAAATTAAGTTTAACAAAGGAATTCCAGTCGAAGTCGATAACAAAACAATGGAACCAATAAAACTAATTGAATATATCAACAAAAAAGCAGGAAATGCAGGTGTCGGAATAGTTGATCATATTGAAGACAGAGTTGTAGGAATTAAATCCAGAGAAGTGTATGAAACCCCAGCAGCAACTTGTCTAATTGAAGCTCATTCAGATTTAGAAAAAATGGTACATACTAAACATGAAAACAAATTCAAATCAATGATTGATGATGAATGGTCATATTTGGTATACTCAGGACTTTGGCAAGATCCTCTAAAAACAGATCTTGACGGATTCATTGAAACATCACAAAAACCAGTATCTGGAACTGTGAAACTAAAACTGTACAAAGGAAGCATCAGAGTAGTTGGAAGAAAATCAAGTAACTCATTGTACAGTCATGATATTGCAACTTATGGAGTAGAATCTACATTTGATCAAAAACTAGCCAAAGGATTTGTTGAATTATGGGGAATGCAGTCAACAGAAGCTAATAAATTACAAAAGAAAAGGTCTACAAAAACATGAACTGCCCAGAATGTGATGCAATACTAAACATCCCAGACGATGCCTCAGTAGGGGAAATTATCTCCTGTCCTGATTGTGGCGCTGACTTTGAAATATCAAAAAAAGAAGGATCGAATGTCGAGCTTAAACAAGCAGAAACAGTAGGCGAAGACTGGGGAGAGTAATGTCAAAAGTTTGTATCGTTTTTGACCGCCTAAGGACGGAAGAAAAGATGCTACAGAAGGAAGCATATAATCTGGGACACGATACATTGATGTTAGATGCAAAAATCACTCAAGTAAATACGGATAGTAAAAAAGAAGATTTTGATTTGGGAGATGTCGTTTTAGAAAGATGTGTTAGCTATTTTAGAGGACTACATTTTACTGCCAGTCTAGAATTTATGGACATTCCAGTATTAAACAAGTTTGAAGTTGCAAATATTTGTGGAAATAAAATGTTCATGACATTGCTTTTGAAAAAAAATAATATTCCAACTCCTAAAACGTATTTTTCATTTTCAAGCGAAAGCGCGGCAGAGAATTTAGATAAAGTAGGATTTCCCCTAGTTATCAAACCAGTGATTGGGAGTTGGGGAAGAGGTGTAATGCCACTAAAAGATAAAGATGCAATGGAAGCAGTTTTTGAAATCAGAGACATCACAGATAGTCCTCATGACAGAATTTACTATTTACAAGAGTTGATACAAAGACCGCCAAGAGACATCAGAGTAATCACAGCGGGTGATGAACCTATTGCAGCCATGTATAGGAAATCTTCAGGAGGATTCAAGACCAATATTGCCTTAGGGGCAGATCCAGAGATTTGTGAAATCACAAAAGAAATGGAAGATATGGCAGTAAAAGCATCAAAAGCTATGGGCGGTGGAATTCTAGGAATCGATATGATGGAAGATGACGAAAGAGGCTTAGTAGTTCATGAAGTTAACAATACTGTTGAATTCAAAGGATTAGCAAGAGTCGCACAGCGAAACATACCAAAAGAAATGATAGAATTTGCTTTGAAACACGTAAGAAAATAATTATACTCCTTTAGAAGGTGTCTTATCATGAAAGTAGGTGTTGTAGGAGCATCAGGATATGTAGGTGGAGAGACACTTCGTCTTTTGGTAAATCATCCAGACGTAGAGATCTCAATGGTTACATCAAGACAACATGTAGGAGAGTATCTCCATAGAATCCAACCAAGTTTGAAAGGATTCACCGATCTTACATTCTCAGAATTAGATTATGACAAATTAACAGACAAGTGCGATGTTGTATTTACTGCAGTACCTCATGGAACCGCAACTGAAATTGTAAAAGCACTCTATGATAGAGGAATCAAAGTAATTGATTTGAGTGCAGATTATAGATTACATAATCAAGACGCATATGACAAATGGTATGGTTGGGAACATCCACATCCGGATTATTTAGAAAAATCAGTTTTTGGAGTACCAGAATTGCATAGAGAGAAAATTAAAAATGCACAGCTAGTTTCTTGTCCAGGATGCATGGCCGTAACATCAATGCTTGCACTTGCACCATTAATTAAAAATAATCTTATTGATGAAGAACATATCATTGTTGATTCAAAAATAGGTTCATCAGGTGCAGGTTCGGGTTCTGGAACTGCACATGCAATGAGAGCAGGAGTAATCAGACCATATAAACCAGCAAAACATAGACACACAGGCGAAATTGAACAAGAACTCAGTGAAATTGCAGATCATAAAATTCGTGTTTCGATGAGTCCACATGCAGTAGATGTAGTCAGAGGCATCCTATGCACAAATCACACATTCTTGAAAAAAGATATGGATGAAAAAGAACTATGGAAAATATATCGTCAAGCATACGGTGAAGAAAAATTTGTCAGACTGATTAGAGATAAGAAAGGATTGTACAAATTCCCAGATCCAAAATTCCTAGTAGGTTCAAACTTTTGTGACATTGGATTTGATTTAGATGAAGATAACAATAGATTGATTGCACTTTCTGCATCAGACAACTTAATGAAAGGCGCAGCCGGTTCTGCCATTCAAAATATGAACGTAATGTGTGGTTTTGATGAAATGGACGGACTAAGATATACCCCATTAACTCCTGTTTAGAAATGATCACAATCAAAATTGGCGGAAGTGTAGTAGATGATTTACATCCATCAGCAATTCTAGATATTAAAAAAATAGCAGAGACTAAAGGAATCATTATTGTTCATGGCGGAGGCAAAGAAGTCACCAAAGTATGTGAACAACTTGGAAAAAAACCAAGATTTGTGACATCGCCAAGTGGAATTAAGAGTAGATATACTGACAAAGAAACCGCAGAAATTTTCACCATGGTAATGTCAGGTAGAATCAATAAAACAATTGTTCAGATGCTTCAAAAAAATGGCATTAACGCAATTGGACTTTCAGGAGTAGATGCAAAGGTCATCCAAGCAGATAGGAAAAAGAAACTACTCATCACCAATGAAAAAGGCAGAAAACAAGCAATCGATGGCGGATACACGGGGAAAATTAGAGAAGTCAATTCAAAATTCATCACATCACTGTTAGAGCAAGGCCTAACACCAGTTATTTCACCCATAGCACTGAGTGAGGAATCAGAATTTTTGAACATTGATGGAGACAGGGCTGCGGCATATATTGCAGGTAAAGTCGGTTGTGACAAGGTATTATTCATCACAAATGTTGATGGATTGTTAATGGATGACAAGCTTGTTACAAAATTAACATTGGCAGAAGCAAAAGAGATTAGACCAAAAATTGGTCCAGGAATGGAAAAAAAAATTTTGGCATCAACGGAGGCATTAGATATGGGAGTAAAAGAAGCGTTGATTGGAAATGGACAAAGAGAAAATCCAATTTTATCAGCAATTGCACATGATAATTGTACGGTGATTGAACATGAGTGAAGATCAATTCATGGGAAATCTATATCAGAGATTTCCAGTAACAATTGAAAAAGGAGTAGGAGCACACGTATGGGATGTAGATGGAAAAGAATACATAGATTGTATGGGAGGATACGGAGTGGCACTAGTAGGCCATAAAAATCAAAGAGTAAATGACGCAATCAAAGAACAGATTGATAAAATAATTACAGTTCACAGTTCTCTATACAACAAGACCAGAGAAGAATTTTTGACAACTCTTATCGGTTTAGCACCAGAAGGTTTGACACAAGTTCATCTAAACAACAGTGGTGCTGAAGCCATTGAAGCTGCAATGAAATTTGCAAGAAAGTTTACAGGAAAAAAAGGAATGGTTGCGATGAAAGGATCATATCACGGAAAATCATTTGGAGCATTATCATTAACATTTAATCCAAAATATAGAAAGGCATTTGCACCATTAGTAGAAAGAGTTTCTTTTGCATCATATGGAGACATAGAATCACTGCGTTCAGTAATCGATGATGATACAGCATTTGTAATTTTGGAACCTATTCAAGGTGAAAGTGGAATTATTGTTGCACCTGAAGGGTTTTTGCAAGAAGTCAGAAAACTTTGTGATGAAAAAGGAATCGTGTTAATTTTTGACGAAATACAAGCTGGTTTAGGTAGAACGGGACGATTATGGGCTTGTGATCATTGGAATACTGCACCAGACATTTTGTGTCTTGCAAAAGGAATTGCAGGAGGAGTACCGATGGGGGCCACACTTGTTAGGCCAGACATTTTATCTTCAATTAGTAAAGGGGAGCATTCATCAACATTTGGAGGCAATCCAATATCTTGCGCAGCAGGAACTGCAGCTCTTAAATCAATTACAGAAGAGGGTTTAATTGAAAATTCAAACAAGATGGGGAAATTATTCAAAGAAGGTTTGGAAAAATTAAAAGAAAAACACTCCATGATCAGGGAGATTAGAGGTAAAGGGCTCATGATAGGAGTTGAGATGAAATTCGAGGTCAAAGATATTTTGATGGGATTGATCAAAAAAGGAGTTTTGATGCTATATTCTGGAAGAAACATACTCCGAATTCTTCCTCCACTAGTAATATCAGAAGATGACGTAACAAAAGTTTTACATGTTCTTGATTCTGTACTAGCAGAAGAGGAAGAAAAAAGAAATGTACAAGGATAAAATAGACGAAAAGATCATAGGATATCTAAAAGAAGACTCCAGAGAATCGTTTGTAGATATTGGTAAAAAACTGAAACTCTCAGAATCTGCAATCAGAAGACGCGTAAAAAATCTAGTAGACAGCAAAACAATTAAGAAATTTACCTTGGAATTGGGGGAAGAAAATTCAACTAGTGCAATTGTTTTGGTTTCAGTGGATTCTGCAACAGAGACATCCAAAGTATCACTGAGGCTTGCAAAGCTTGAGGGAGTAAAGACAGTTTATGAGATTACTGGTCAATATGACATTACAACAATAATGAGTGCAACAAATATTGCAGAAATTAATTCCACCATTGATGCTCTAAGAAAAATTCCAGGAGTAGTAGATACCAACACGGTCATCATTTTAAGAAAAATTATCTAATTACGACTTTCGTGTCAAAATTTAATTTTCAAACTAATTTAGGATCGTTTTTACTTTTTATCACCGAACTTAGTACGAATATGTTTATATCATCAATTCATGTCAACGATATCAGTAATGAAAGATCCGAATCACCATGCAAACATATACAACGCATATGAAAAAAATCCAAAGAAAATCAGAATTTTGGACAGTACGCTAAGGGAAGGTGAACAACATCCGGGTGTTTCATTTACAAATAAACAAAGAATTCAGATTGCATGGATGTTAGACTATTTTGGTGTTGATCAAATTGAAATTTCCCCAGTAGTATCAAATGATCACAAAGAGGCTACTAAAACAATCATCAAACAAGGATTAAAAGCAGACATTGTTTCTCACGGACGTGCACTCAAATCAGATATAGACATTTCATTAGATTGCGATGCAAAATGGTGTGCAGCATATTTAGGAATTTCAGACATTCATCTAAAAGACAAATTAAGAATTACAAAAGAAGAAGCACTCGAAAGAGCAGTAGAAACTGTAGAATATGCAAAATCCCATGGACTAAAAATTAGATTCACAGTTGAAGACGGAAGCAGAGCAGAGCCAGAATTCTTACTAAAAGTATGTAAAGCAATTGAAGAAGCAGGAGTGGATAGAATTAGTCTGCCAGATACTGTAGGAATTTTACGCCCAATTGGAATGTATAATTTTGTAAAAAAGGTAAGAGAAGTTATAGATGTTCCACTAGATGCACATGTTCATAATGATATTGGCTTTGCAGTTGCAAATGCATTTTCAGCATGTGATGCAGGAGTGGATCAAATTCATACCACAATTGATGGAATTGGAGAAAGAACAGGAATTCCTCCCCTTGCAGAAGTTGCAGTGGCATTAACATATCTTTACAAATCCCCAAATGATTTCAGATTAGACATGTTACTTGATTTATCCAGACTAATTGAAGAATACACATCAATTAAGCCATATGATTCTAAGCCAATAGTAGGTTCATCAGCCTACAAACACAAAGCTGGAACCCACCTTGCGGCAATTCTTCGGAATCCGGCAGCATACGAGCCAATTCCTCCTAGAGCAGTAGGAAACAGGCGAAGAATAGTGTTTGGAGAACTAGCTGGAAAAACAGGTGCTGCTTATTTGATGTCATTATTAGGATTGGAAAAAAATGACGAAGGTGCAAAGGCCGTTGCTGCAGGATTAAAGGGTCTAAGAATGGGTGATCTAATAGAGATTCCTCTAGAGGACAGACTCGAAAAAAAGATAATTAATGATAAATAAAGAGGAGTATTGAAGAGAAAATATGTCAAAATGTGAAGAATGTGATGCAGATATCTCCATCCCAAGTGATGCACTTGAAGGGGAAATCGTAACATGTCCGGAATGTGGCGCAAGTTTTGAATTAGCTAAAAGTTCAAATGGTTTCGATCTAAAGCCAGCCCAAACAGTTGGCGAGGATTGGGGACAGTGAATCCTGATGTTACAATTCTTTACGATACCATCCGTTGGGAAGAAAAAGCTCTGCTAGAGGCAGGCAAAAAAAAGAACATCAGCATCCAGATGGTCGATTGTAAAAAATTGGCAATAAACTTAGAAAAAAAAACAGAAGATTATGGCGTAGTTATTCAGAGATGCGTAAGTTACTACAGAAATTTGCATTCAACGGCAGCTCTTGAGGGATTGGGTGTCAAAGTAATCAATTGTCTAAACACTGGAGTGTATGCAGGAAATAAATTATTTACACATATGTTATTAAAAAAAGTTGGAGTCCCGACACCAGATGCAACTGTAGCTTTTTCAAAAGATGCAGCACTAGAAGCATTAGATGAGCAAGGGTATCCAAGGGTGATCAAACCAACAGTTGGCAGTTGGGGAAGATTAATTTCAAAATTAAATGACAGAGACGCAGCTGAAGGTATTATTGAAAGCAGGGAGAACATGTATCCAATTTACCAAGTTCATTACCTAGAAGAATTTGTAAAAAGACCACCAAGAGACATTAGAGCAATAATGGTGGGAGACAAAATAGTTGCAGCAATCTACAGATCCTCCAAGCATTGGAAAACAAACATGGCATTAGGCGGAGTTGCAAAGCCATGTAAAGTGACACAAGAGATGGAGGAGATGTGCATTAAGGCAAAACACGCAATTCAAGGAGATATCGTAGGTGTAGATTTGATGGAAAGCGATGAGAAAGGACTAGTTGTACACGAGGTAAACAATACAACAGAATACAAAAACACAGTTAGAGTGTGTGATGTAGATATTCCTTCCTTAATGCTAGATTATGCACTGAAGATAGAAAAGTAAGAATTGGAAACTCACTTTACAGTAACACCAAGATTTGCAGTCAAGATGCTAGAAAAAGCACTCAGACTTTACACTCCATCGCTAAGTGAAAAACCAATGGCTGAATTTTTAGCAGACAAATGTGATGATTTAGGATTTGAAGACATCAAGATAGACGAAGTTGGCAATGTAATTGCAAAGAAAGGTTCAGGTTCTCCAAAAATCATGTTATGTGGGCACATGGATGTTGTACCAGGAAAGGTCAAGGTTCGAAAAGAGGGAGATTCGCTTTATGGCAGAGGAGCGTCTGATGCAAAAGCGCCATTAATGGCAATGTTATTTGCAGCGGCTTCAATTCAAAACAATAATGGAACAATAATTTTTGTCGGAGCAGTAGATGAAGAAGGAAATGCGACAGGGATTAAAAACT
Source organism: uncultured Candidatus Nitrosopumilus sp. (assembly GCA_905479565.1). Classification (GTDB taxonomy): domain Archaea; phylum Thermoproteota; class Nitrososphaeria; order Nitrososphaerales; family Nitrosopumilaceae; genus Nitrosopumilus. The sequence continues at coordinate 29,892 of CAJQMY010000026.1, read as the reverse complement.
TAGTCAAAAAAAAAATGGATATAGATTATGCAGTTTTTGGAGAGCCAAGTGGAATTAAAAAAGTAACAATTGCATACAAGGGAAGACTGGCAATAAATCTCAAAATTAGTGTTGAAGACAGCTCTCATGCAAGTGCACCATGGCTATCAAAGAACGCAATTTTAGAGTCTATGGTATTTGCAAGAGAGTTAAAAGAAAAACTAGAGGCGAATCAAGAAGGCAAAACGAAAGGCATGCTATTGACTGCTACAATGACAGAAGTAAAGGGAGGTACAAGTCACAATGTAACTCCAAAAGAATGTGAAACAACTTTTGATATCCGGATTCCAGTAGATATGAATTGTAAAACAATTGAGCAGAAAATTTCAATACTTGTCAAAGAAATATCACAAGAAAGAGGAGTAGAAGCGTTTTATTCGATTTTGGATGAGACCGAACCATTTGAAGCACCGCACAATTCACCGCTAGTCAGAGCATTTACGCTAGGCATAATAGAGACTGAGAATTCACGACCGACTTTGATTAGAAAAACAGGAACAGGGGACATGAACGTTCTTGGAAATCAATGGGGAATTCCAGTTGTAACTTATGGGCCAGGAGATCCTCATGAAGCCCATACAATTGACGAAAAAGTTTCAATAGATGAATACCTCAGAGGAATAGAAATTCTCAAGAAAACACTACAGCATTTAAAAAGACTTCACGATAAAAATATTCAATAATGCTGTGGTTTATTGGTTTAGGGATTTCTGGATTCAAATCCATTCCCAGTGAAGCACTAGAGATATTATCGAAAGCAGATATTGTATATTTAGAGCAATTCACAAGTCCAATAGGGAAATCAGATTTAACAAAAATTAAAAATGCAGCAAAGGGAGAATTCAAACTTGCAAAAAGATGGCTAGTCGAAGACGGTAGTGAAATTTTAAAAAATGCAAAAAAAAAGAAAGTGGTTTTATTAGCATATGGAGATCCCTATATTGCTACAACTCATATCGAGTTACGAACAAGAGCAATTGAAGAAAAAATTAAAACATATTCAATTCATGCGGCATCCTCACTAACTTCAATGATAGGGGAATGTGGTTTGCATTTTTACAAAGTGGGAAGAATTGCAACCATAATGAGAGAGATGAAATCACTGACAACCCCATATTATGTAATATACAAAAATATCATCGAAGGCAATCATACTGTACTTCTCTTAGAATATAATCAAGACAAGGATTTTTTCTTAGATCCTAAAGATGCATTAAATGGATTGCTAGAAACTGAAAAAGGTCAAATAAGAAATGTCATTAGCCCATCAACATACGCAATTGTGGCATCAAAAATAGGATTCAAAGATCAAAAAATTATTGCAGGTAAAATATCAAGTTTGAAAAAAATTGACTTTGGCAAGCCTCCACATACTGTAATTATTACAGGCAGATTACACTTTACTGAGTCAGATGCTTTAAAATTATTCGGGCAATGCATTGATGAACCATTTGACAATACAGATAAGACAAAGAAAATTTCCATCCAGATGATAAAAAAATATGTGCCCATGGTCAGAGAAGCGTTAGAAGAGATAGAGCCACTGTACAAAGATCAGGAAGAATTTCAAGGGATTTTAGAAAATGCAGAATTGTATGTCAAGGATGCAGAAAAATTTCTAGAAGATGGTCAAGATGAAGTAGCGATATTAAGCATCGGATATGCAGATGGTCTTGTTGACGCATTGCGATTAGCAAAAGGCCTTGATCCGAAAATGTAAGTTTTAGCGATGAATTAAAGAGAGGGTCAAAAATAGAAAAAATATTGAAACGAAGCCAAAAAGCCATACTATCTATCATGTATATTTGTCAAATTGAAGGAAAAGAGGCATTTGAGATACTCAAGAAAAAAACCATGCTCTCTGAGGATATCATAAATTTAGAAATTGATGATTTAATTAAAACGCAATTAGTTAATGAAGACAGAAATTTCCTTACTGAAAAAGGAAGAAATTCCCTATGTGTTGTATTGGCAGGAGGGGTTTTTGATATTATTCATCCAGGGCATATTCATACATTAAATGCAGCAAAAGAATTAGGCGATGTTTTAGTTGTGGTAGTTGCAACAGACAATACGGCAGTTAAAATGAAGAAAAGAAGGCCACTTCACGCGCAAGAACAAAGACAGGAATTAGTAAATTCGTTATCCATAGTAGATCTTTGTTTGATTGGACAGGAAGATGACATATTCAAAACTGTAAATCATGTAAAACCGCAAATTATTGCATTAGGATATGATCAAATTCATCAAGAAAAATTCATCACAGAAGGATGTAAGAAAATAGAATTGGATGCAAAGGTCGCAAGATTGCAATCTCCAATGCCTGAGAGTTCTAGTTCAAAAATTCAAAAAGAGTATGGCGAATCTATTCACGGGATTTAGGAATTTATCGGAATCTTGATAGAGACTTTAGAACCGTCTTTTAGTTTCGCAGTTTTTCGGATACAGGATTTTGAGATTAATTCTATTATGGAATCATCGTGATGAGTACGCTCAAGAATGATTAGTTCACAATTCGTAGAATTGTTAAGTTTTGCAGTAAAGCACTTCACCCAACCATAAGTTCTCTTTCCATCTGAGAAGCTCTTGATTTTTACACCAGTCAGAGTTTCAAATTGTTTTATTGACTCTTGGTGAATTTTTTGATCCAATCTAACATTAAGGGTTCCAGGATACGGAACATAGCCAATTTTAGACCGGAATTGTTTCGTGTATCCCTTTAATCCCATATAGTATGCCCCCTCGCCCATTCCAGAAACCAAAGTTCCTTTCAGCTCAACATGGGAAGGAGATGAATCAAGACTTTTTTGCAATATTGCCGAAAGCTTCATCATTTCAGAATATCCTTTTGAAGTGATTTTTACAGAAATGTTTCGTCCACTGATTATTCGCTCAATGAATTGGTTTTGTTCCAATTCTAAAAGATGTTTTGAGGCTGCCTGCTGTGATTTTTTAATATTCTTCCCTAGCGAGGAGGAAGTGATCGAAACATAATTGTATTTGGCGCCTTTTGAAAGTAAATACGAAAGAGTTAGGATGTGCTGAATTTTTAGCTCAGTCATCTATTCTAGGATACGCCTAAATCGCCGAATGTTTTGAGTGTCATTCCATCAGAGTTCGATAATTTTGCAACCCTGTGTCCAACTACACATTCAACACCAGCATTTTTGGCACCTTCTAAGAGTCTCTGAGTGATAATTCCATCCAGTAGAAGATATTTGATTCCAGACTGTGAAGACAGTTTGCTTACGACTTCACTGATTGGAACTTTGAAAATTTCGTTTTGATCACTGTCTAATGCGATTGCTTCTAGCGTTTCATTGAGATTTGGAAAGACTTTTGCCGCCATTTCCGCAACAGGTTTGTCATCTTCACTTTTTAGCTCAGGTGCAGGTTTTCCATCTTTGATCTCAATAGCAATCGGACTTAGAATCTCATCAATTCTTGCAGGTGTTAATTCTTCGACTTCGACGCCAGAGTCTGCTTGAAGTTCATAATCTAAAGTAACAACAGATTTGAGTTCTTTGAGAATAAATCCGCCTGCTCTATCACCGTCTAAGAATGCAACAACAGTGTCTTTCTTACCACATAGTTCTTTGATTGACTCATCTATTTTTGCACCTTCGATTGCAAGTACATTGTCATAACCTGCTCTTAAAAGATTGATTACATCAGCCCTTCCTTCAACCAAAATCACCCAATTAGAATCAAAAATACCCGAACTACATGTTAGTTTTGATGATCCATATGTAGATAGTTTTCCAGTATCACCTTGATGAACATCGTTTAGCATAGTTTCACCTTCACTAACAGTCTTAGTTGCCCATTTTTGTTTAATCTCCTTTGCACGTCTTACAATATCCTCTTTCTTTGCAGCTCGTACATCGTCAATAGACTCTAATTTGAAGTTACAATCAAACGGACCTACTTTATCAATACTTTCAATACCAGCGGCAATTAATGCACAAGTATCAATATCAGTACTCATTGGGATTAATGCATCACCACTGGTGGTATTAGAAGTAGATTTTGCATTAACTTCAATGCGACCTACTTTAGAAACTCGTTGCAGCTCATTCAAATTCATCTCTGGGCCCAACAGTCCTTCTGTTTGACCAAAGATGGCTCCGATTATATCGGCTCTTTCAACGAGTCCATCGACTTCATAGGAAAGTTTAACGTGATACTTGACAATTCCCGATTGAGGCATAAACTATTCATCTCCTTTATTATCATAATTTGAATTCCTACCTGCAATATATGAGGGTATCGCAAAAACAGTCTAAAAAATACAAAATTTTTCAAAAATTTATTCATTACAGCAAACGCTACAGAAAAATCTAAAAATGAAAGATAATGATTTTGCTTATTCGGTACTAAATGAGGAACCGCATGAACAGGATTTTGTAACATTTGGATTGTTGATTTTAAATCCTGAGCCCATTAGGCTTTCAATATAGTCTACATTTGCACCTTGCAGATGATCAACGCTGTAGCTGTCAACTAGGAGTTTTACTCCATTTTCTTCCATGACGATGTCATCTTCTTCTGGTGCTTTTTCAAAGCCCATTCCATAAGATAGACCAGAACAACCTCCGCCTTGAACATATACTCTAAGGTATTCAGGAGATTCTGCTTCTTCTTTCATGAATTCATGAATTTTTTCAGCTGCTTTTGTGGTAACTGTGACCATCTTTTGTGTTTGCTCAGTTGCCATTATGAATAAAAATACTGATTCAAATTATAATAAGCTTTTCCCACCTGATACAGTAGTAATTTAAGAGATTAGAAGCTATCAGCCAATATTTTTAGTGATCTGCAATGTGCTTGACTAAATCACTTGAGGTCAATATTCCAACAACTTTGTCATCCTCAATAACAGGCAATTTTCTAACATTTCGAGTAGACATCAGATCTGATGCAATCCATAAATCAGAATCAGGATCAACTGAGATTAAAGGAGAAGACATTATTCTTCTAACAGGAGTATCAATAGGATAAGAATGGGCAGTAATTTTTATTGCAAAATCTCTATCAGTAATAATTCCAACAGGTAAATTATTTTCTAAAACTACAATTGCTCCAACTCCAACATCCTCCATCATCTTAGCGGCATCAGTAGCAGTTACAGTTGAATCGATTGATACAACAGAATTGGTCATGACATGTTTGACCATTGTTTTTTGTTGAAGATGTTCAGGAGAGCTCATTAAATAATAATATGAAAAGGAGTATTTCAAATGATAAATTGAATCTCAGTTTTGATAATCATGTTCATCAAAATCAGAACCTAATGCTACAGATAGGATTACCGTAGAATCAGTGGTTTGAAATTTAAGATCCTTATCAGGTAAAAAGCTACGAAAAACTTGAGAAAGCAATTGCTCTGTAAAAACAGACCACTTCATTCCCAAATCATGTTGAATAACAAATGAGTGCACATCACCCTCTACTCTATGATCTGAATTCATGCCAGAGGCTCTGATATAATCCTCAAGAGTTTCAATACATCTTTTCAAATCATATCCGCCTTTAACAAACATAACAGAATCTTTAATCATCGGAAATACAATATTTATTATTTCATCAATATCTCTGCCATCCAATTCCCCACCTAAAGATTCCAGAATTCCTTTTGGAACTGGAATCATACCTAGCTTATTTGAAAATCTATCCCACTGGACATACTTGTCAAGAATTTGCCTCACCAAAACATTTTGAGAAATGCCTTTTTGTGTAGCCTCAGTTTCTAATTCATTGACTAATTTTTCAGGAAGACGGTAAGTTATACTTCGAGTTGTTTCTTTTTTTGTAGAATGCGTTTGTCTTTTTGATGCAACCAAATTTTCTTTCATTATGACTCAAATTATATACGATATTAAGTAATTCTAAGCCAAACGTGCCGAATTCGGGGTAATTTCAATGGATAAAACATTTAGATCACATTGAACCGAAATGGATTTAATTTTACTTTGATACAGAAAATATTTCTTGCCATCTTGACTAATTGAACCTGAAATCGCAAGTAATTTTGCATTATAGAGAGTTTGTAATCTTCTATATACAGTGCTAATAGGGATTTTCTTTTCAATGGATATCTCCATTGCGGATTTTGGTTTTTCTAGAGTAGTATGTAAGATTAATTTACAATATTTGTCGGCAAACATTTCTAAAATAATTTGTTTTCTTTCATCGTCAGTTATTTTTTGAGTTTGGATTAATTCTTGCATGATTGGAAAAAGGCCAAAATCGTATATAATTTACAAGATTGCACTGTCTTGCAGTGCATACATATTTGATAAATGCCTAAAAACAAAATGTGTCCATGAAACAAAATTCAGCAAAAATATTAATTTTAACCACAATATTTTCAATTCTTTTAGTTTCGTTTACCGTCAACGACGCAGTTGCAGAATCAGTGCCAGAATGGATTAAAAATAACGCATTATGGTATGGCCAAGGAGACATTTCAGAATCTGAATTTCTTAATGCCATTAAATTCTTGATTGACACTGGTGTTATTGTACTAGATACCACTGTTGTTTCAGAAATGATGGAAGCTCAAATAATAATTCCTAACGGGAATTTTGATGTGTCTAGCAGCGGATTTTACTTGCCATTGAATCTTGAAATTGGCACAAATACCAAAGTAACATGGGTAAATGACGATTCTGTTCCACACAACATCCAAAGTCAGGATGAATTTGGAAATGTGATTGACTTGTTTAACAGTCCTCCATTAAACACAGGAGACAGATTTGAGTTTACATTTGATGAGGCAGGGGCATACAACTACTATTGCTCATTTCACCCATGGAGAGTGGGAGTAGTTACAGTAAAATAAAATTTGTAAAACCATACATTTTTTTAAATTAATAAAATAAGAAAGAAATTAGAAATAGCTATTTCTTAGACTTGTTAACAAATGCAGTCATTCGCTCTTCCCTGTCAGGATGAGTGAAACAATTTCTCCAAGCAAGAAGTTCTAGTGCAAGACCAGTGTCAAGATCTGCATTTCTTCCTTTGTTAATTGCAACTTTAGACATCTGGACACCCATTGTAGAGTTTCCAGCTATTTGTTGGGCCATTTTCAAAGCCTCTTCTTGCAAGGATACAAGAGGAACTACTTGATTTACAAGACCAATTTGTTTGGCCTCATCTGCTTTGACCATTTTACCTGTATAAACAAGTTCTTTTGCCTTTGCTATTCCCACGATTCTCATTAATCTTTGGGTACCACCCCATCCAGGAGGTACACCTATTGTTACTTCTGGTTGACCTAGTCTAGCGGTATCTGCTGCTATTCTAATATCACAAGACATTGCAAGTTCGCAACCTCCACCTAATGCAAAACCATTTACTGCTGCAATAGTTGGTTGTTTAACTAATTCAACAGTTGCAGTGACAAGCTGACCTGTCTTTGCATATTCAACTGATTCATCTGCAGAGATTTTAGACATGTATTCAATATCTGCACCAGCAGAAAATGCCTTTTCTCCTTCGCCAGTCAAAATGATAACTTTGACATCATCATTATGGTTTAGTTCTTCAAAAGTTTTGATTAGTTCTTTTGCAACATCAGTATTCATAGCATTGAGTTTGTCAGGTCTGTTAATCTTGACAGTACAAATGCCATCAGAAGTAGATGTGGTAACTAGTGACATAATAATTTGCAAAATGATATAGGAATTAAATGTTCTCTATTTTCCGAGAACTTTACCCCATTGAGCTAATGCAGATGCTGCGGCAACCCAAGTTCTAAGATCTTGATAAACTGGAACATTATGTTTCTCAATTAATTTTATCATTTTTTCAGTATATGGACCACCATTACCACCGGCAAGAATCGGTTTCTTCTTTTTCTTTGAGAGTTCTGATAGATAGCCAACTATTGTTTCTTCAAGTGGATCATCTTGGAAGACAAACCATGGCATTGCAATATCAATATTATCTTCATCTAAGAATTGCTGGATAACAAATCTATAGTCATTTGCAGTTGCACCACCACCTACATCAGCGGGATTACCATTATGAATCGGAACAGTTGGAGGGAAATGATCCTTAATCTTTTTCATAATTTTTGGAGATAGTTTTCCTATTGTAAGGTTTAATCTTTCTAGTTGATCAATACCACCAATCATCGGACCTGCACCATTACTGGTCATAGCGACATGGTTACCCTTTGCAGGAGGTTGCCATGCTAGGGCCTTTAAAACTCCAACTAGTTCTTGATAACTATCAACTGAAATAATTCCTGCTTGCTTGAATGCGCCCATAATCATTGCATTTGAACCTCCAAGCGAGCCCGTATGGGATGCAGCTTGTTTTGCACCTGCAGCAGTTCTACCGCTCTTCCAAATTACGATAGGTTTCTTTGTCTCTTTCATTACGCGTTTTGCAGTATTGATAAATTTTCTTCCATCACCGAATCCCTCAACGTATAATCCAATTACTTTAGTTTGAGGATCATTTGCAGCATACCATATCATATCGGCTTCATCGACATCAGAACGATTACCGAAACTAATCATCTTGGATAATCCAAATAAATCAGCACTTTCTAACATACTAATTCCCATGGTTCCACTTTGTGAGAAAAATGCAACAGGACCTAATTTTGAACGCACCATTCTTTCTTGTCCTTGAAATGCACAATCAAGTCTATTTGCAGCATTAAACATTCCAATACAATTAGGACCAATGACACGGATTTTGTGTTTTAAAGATAATTCTTTTACTTCAGCTTCCATAGCGGCTCTATCACCACCAAGCTCTTTACCACCACCGGAAACAATTACAACATTATGGATTCCTTTCTTAGCACAAGTCTTCATGATTGGTCCACATAGTGAAAGATCAATGCAAACAACAACCAGATCGACTTTTTCAGTTATTGCATCCAATGACGGATAACATTTGATTCCAAGAATTGAGCTTTGCTTAGGATTAATTGGGTATACTTTGCCTTTGAAATCTTGCTTTCCAAGTGCATCTAGCACAGAATTGCCAATTTTTCCAGGTGTTGCAGATGCACCAACGAGGGCAACAGATTTTGGAGTAAAGAAGGACTCCATGGATGTAATGACAGGTTTTGCCGTTGAAATTGAGTTCTTTCTTAATTCATTATTTAGAATAATTTTAGCATCAACTACAAAGTGTGATTTTGGATAAACAACTACTGGATTGAAATCAATACTGTTAATGTAATCTGCGTTTTCTACACCTAATTTTCCAATGTTTACCAACATTTTTGCCACCATGTTAAGATCAGTTGGTGCACTGCCTCTGAAACCTTTGAGAAGTTTAGAACCTTTGAGTTCGTTTATCATTGACTTTGCATCAGATAGGGTAATTGGTAGCATTCTAAATGCAACATCTTTAAAAACTTCAGTCATCACGCCACCTAATCCAGCCATGATCATTGGGCCGAATTGCGGATCATTTTGAATACCTACAATTAGTTCAACGCCCTTTGGAACCATTTTTTCCAAAAGAATTCCTTTGACTTCAACGCCTTTCTTTTTAGAAAGACGGCCGTACATGTCATTGAATGTCTTTTTTACATCATCGACATTATCAATTCCAACTTTAACTCCACCAACATCAGTTTTGTGTAAAATTTGTGGAGATACTACTTTCATTACAAGGGGGAATCCAATTTTTTTTGCTTGTTTAACTGCATCATCTGCAGAAGTGGCAAGTGCATAAGGTGGAACTTTAACCCCATAAGTTTTGAGAATGGATTTGGATAATTCTTCAGTGATGACTTTGTGATCTGTCAGAATAGTTTCTTCAAAAATTTTCTTTACAACAGTCATCGCTCGATCGGTAAAATTAGAATTAACTATATTAAACTTTGGTCAAAGGTCAAATGAAAGTTTGAAATTATTGTAAAAATTATTCATATTTGATTTTACAATTGAAATATTTTCAATAATATCCGAGCGAATTTTTTTTGGATCGACATAAGGTATTTTTTGTAATTGCGCTTCCGTATTATCAAACCACAAATTCACCATCTCTTCATTTACTTCCAAATGAAACTGCAAACCAACTGCACTCTTGTATTGAAACGCCTGGTTAGCGTAATACTCAGATGATGCTAGCAGGATAGAGCCTTCAGGCAAATCAAAGGTATCCCCATGCCAATGGAAAACAGTGAAAGGATTTTTGAAACCAGAAAAAAATGAAGAGTCACTACTAATTTTTAAATCATGGTAAAATCCAATTTCTTTTTTTGGTCCGCCATACACATTAGCACCAAATGTTTTAGCAATTAATTGGGAACCAAGACAGATTCCAAGTACAGGAATATTTTTTTCCACAGAATTTTTGATCAAATGTTGTTCAGCCTTTAGATAGTCCAAATCGTCATTTGCACTTTCAGGCGCGCCTAAAATTACGACAAGAGAGAAATCTTTGTCGGGTAGTTTTTCATGTTTTGCATTTACGGATGTGATTTCAAATCCATCCTTCTGTAAGAGTTCACCCAGATATCCCGAACCTTCTATTCGTGTGTTTTGGACAAGTAATACATCAGACATTGTTCTAAACGTCTAGCCCCGTAACTACCCACTCAAGACTTCTAAGTACACCTTGATAATATTTCATAGCATCCATGGATTCAGCTTTCACCAGTCTTTCTTCAATCACTTTTCTGTATTCGGCAATTTCTAATTCAGTTTTCATTGTTCAACGAATTGTTTGGAAGTAAAAATATGCTCTATTTTAATATGTTAGAATAAATCACAAAGTATGCCAGTATCAAAGCAAGAAATTCTAGAATTGAAAGAATTTATTTTTCAATTAAACGCAATAAAGAACGGTGTTGTGATAGTCGAAGGAAAACGAGATTCAGATGCATTAAGGAAAATTGGCCATACTGGAAAAATTTTGGAATTTCATAGATTTACCGGCATGATTAATTTTGCAGATTCTGTAGCAAAATTTGAAAGGCTGATAATTCTTTTTGATAGAGACAAAAAAGGCAGGATGCTAACTAGGAAAACCATTCAATTATTGCAAAGAAGGACAAAGATAGATCTCACTTTCAAAAGAAAATTACGCATAATTACAAAAGGGAAAATAACATTTATTGAACAACTAGTGAATTATGAATCCTATTTAGCCTAAGATTATGGCCAAATGCCTTTTTGATTAAATGCCTCTAGGACCCTTTCAACAGCTAAGACCATAGTTGCTTTTCTCATATCAATTTTGTACTTTTTACTGAGTGCATATGCGTCTTTGAATCCTTGCGTGATATTTTTCTCCATTTTATTTGCAACTTCATCAAAAGTCCAATAGTAACCCATGTTATTTTGCACCCATTCCAAATATGAAATGCACACACCACCAGAGTTTGCCAGAATATCAGGAATTACTAGAATTTTCTTTTGGAAGATAATTGGATCTGCTTCAGGCAACGTCGGACCGTTTGCAGCTTCTGCAATAATTTTACATTGAAGATTCTTTGCTATCTTTGCATTGATTTGATTCTCAAGAGCACCGGGAATTAGGATATCGCATTTGGCAGTGAGCAGTTCTTCAGTTGAGATTTTTTCACTGTCTGGGAACCCAACTACTGAACCTTTCTTTACTTTGTGTGCCAGAATTGCACTGACTTTTGCGCCTTTAGGAATCAAAATTGAACCTTTAGAATCACTGACGCCAATAATTTTTGCACCCATCTTCTCGAGATACTCTCCTGCAAATGTTGATGCGTTACCGAATCCTTGTAAAACAACTTTGGCACCTTTCAAATTTAATTTCAATGTCTTTGCAGCTTCCCTAACCGTATATGCTGCTCCTAATCCGGTTGCAACGTTTCTTGCAAGTGAACCACCCATTGAAATCGGTTTTCCAGTAATTACACCTGGAGAATATTTATTACCGTTTAGTTTGCTAAACGTATCCATAATTTGGGTCATTTCTTTACCTGTGGTATAAACATCGGGGGCTGGAATGTCTTTTTCAGGACCGATAATTTCAGAAATTTTGTATGCAAATCCTCTTGTTAGTCTCTCTAATTCACCATCACTGATTTTTTCAGTTTTTGGATTAACATAGATTGCACCTTTTCCTCCACCAAGAGGCACATCTACAATTGCACATTTCCAAGTCATCCATGAAGAAAGTGCCATGACCTCACGTTCCATGTATTCCACTCCACCTTCTGGATTAAAGTAACGAATGCCACCTTTGTATGGGCCCCTATCGTTGTTATGTTGACTTCTAAAACCTGTAAAAATTCTGATTTTACCGTTATCCATTTTAACTGGAATTTTTACCCTCAAAACTTTATTTGGCATTGCCAAATATTCACGTAATTCTTTGTCTTTAATTCCTAAAATATCACATGCATCATTAACCTGTTTGGTTGCATTTGCAAAAGGATCATGTTTGACCAAGGTAATTTTGAAAACGGTACATATTATATTAAGTTTAGTTCACTAATTTAGAAATACAATCACATGTAGATTTTAGTTTGATTCATCTTTTTATCTAATTTATCAATCGCCTCATCGAGTGCGCCAATATTGATTTCAAGGAAATTGGACAGGTGAAAAATAGCACCATATTTTTCTCCGATTTTTAAAACCATGTTATTTTTCTCCAAGACTTTCATGTGATGTTGCACCGCTTTATAGTCAAGATCCAGTTCCTTTGCCAATTGATGAGTATTGTATGGTTTCTCTAGAAGATGAATGATTATTCTTAGTCGAGTAAAACCGCCTCTGGTGCTTGTGAATAAGTATAGTAAAAGTTTCCTTGTTTGTTTGTCGGTCTTTTTTGCATTTGAAACTTGTTTTGATCTAATGATTTCTTTGAACTCTAATAGTTGATTGACCATGTTTCTTGAATCTAATTAGTCAATTTTACTTAAAACCCTATTTCCAGATCTTATCCATATTCAGGCATGACAATTACCCTTAAATTGACTGAGAATGAACTCGTGATGATATGATGGCATCACGTGGTTATGATATGACACCGACAATGTACTCGCCAGACGGTAGAATATACCAAGTCGAATACGCCATTGAGACAGTAAAAAGAGGAACTTTAGCTATAGGCATTAGCAGTAAACAAGGCGTCATTATGGCAGTTGAAGAGAAACCTCGAACTTTGCAAACCAGTAATGTTACTCAAAAAATATTTCAAGTAGACTATCACATAGGAGTTGCAGCAGCAGGATACATCCCAGATGCACGTGTTCAAGTTGATGGTGCACGATTTTTCTCACAAGGAAATAGAATGACATATGATGAATCTGTTGAAGTTGCAACGGTTGCAAAACATCTAGCAGATCAAGCCCATCAATTCACACAGTATGGAGGAGTACGTCCAAATGGAGTTTCCATGATTATTGCAGGAATTGATCAGAAAGGGGAATCAATCTATGTGACAGATCCTAGTGGAATATATATTCAATTTTCAGCAATTGCAATTGGGGCAGGTTCTGATGATGTAAATGAATTTTTAGAAAAACATTACAAAGATGATTTGAGCATAGAAGATGCAGCATCATTAGCTATTGCAGCAATTAATCTAAAGGCAGACGCAAAAGACGTAGTCAATAACATAAAGATGGCAAAAATTACAACAGAATCTAAAATATTTGAGAAAGTTTCAGAGTCGGATTTACAAAATTATTCTCAAAACGCATCAAAGTTTGCTCCAGAGTAAACTCTTTGATTTGAAACCTATTCAAACTAGCATACTGAGACTGTAGATATGGGGTTAGGAAGTTATTGGGGAGAAGTAATGGAAGTACTTCGGGAAATAATTCCTATTTATGACAAGGTCAATTCAATTATTTCGTTAGGTAAAGACAAAGAACATCGTAATCGTGGGATCTCAGGAAGAGTGCATTCAGGAGATAAAATTCTAGATGCAGGTTCAGGTTTTGGAAACATGTCAAAAACAGCTATGAAGTTAACTGGTGGGAAAATTTCAATTACACTATATGATCCGCTTGTGCCAATGCTAAAAAATACAGGTACATTTTTTGAAAAATCCCCTGACATGGCAAACGGTGTATTCGAGCACATTCCATTCAAAGATGAAGAATTTGATGCAGTGTTATGCGGTTACTCACTAAGAGATGCAATCAATTTGAGAATCGCAATTTCTGAAATTCACAGAGTCTTGAAAAAAGATGGAAGATTCGTAATTGTTGATTTAGGGAAACCGGATGAAGCATTTTTTAGAGCAGGTGTCTCATTTTATCTAAGATGTATTCTGCCCATTCTTGCATTTGCAGCAGGAGGACGACTTGGATTAAAATTTGGAACACTTTATGGCACCTACAAAAGATGGCCACAAAATAAAAAACTGGAAGGATTAATTCTTGAAAAGTTTTCAAGAGTAGAGTTCGAGAAAGATCTTATGGGCGGGGCAATAATGACTGCCGCATACAAATGAATAAAGTTCTGATACTAGTAAACATCACTGGTTTAATTATTGGAATTTCATATGGATTGCACGGTCCAATTTTACCAATATTTGCAAAAAATGTTATCGGTGCAACGTATTCAGAACTGGGCCTGATTGGATTAACAAATTTTATCCCTTACATGTTCATTCCGCTTTTTGTTGGAATACTACTAGATAGAATTAACAACGGATACTTGTTATCTTTTGGTGCTGCAATTAACTCTGCATCAGTATATCTTCTATCCATTGCACAGACGGTTCCAGAGATAATGGGGTTTAGGATTATGACAGGGATAGCTCATGCATTTTTCTGGCCACCTTGCGAAGCAATCATTTCAAACGAAAGTTCTAAAAAAAATAGAGTGAAAAACATCTCATGGTTTACGATGTTTTTCGTAATAGGGTTTATGATAGGCCCATTGCTCGGTACAGCATTACTTGAAGGCCAAGATGTCACATACAGGATATTATTCCAAATTGCGGCATTTATTCTCGCAGCTGCAATAATTACTTCGCTTTTAGCCTCAAGAAAAAGAGTAAAAAAACATCATGAGAAATTTTCATTTTCATCAATTAAAGAAATGAGAAAGTTTCCTGAAGTGATAGTGTTGTTGATTTTCTGTACTTCGTCATTTGGTATAATTCTAACAATTTATCCAGCATTTCTAAATGATAACGGAATGTCTGCATCAGACATTTTATTATTGTATTTTGTTTTTGGAATTTCGCGTGTTGTATCTCTTGCATTGGCAGAAAAGTTTGCAAGAAGGACCAGTCAGACTTTGATTGCAGGAACTATTGCAGTGTCAGCAGGATTGGCAATATCAGTTGTTGCTGATTCAATATTCACTTTTGGAATAGCCCTAGTTCTAATGGGATTCGGGTTTAGCATATTCTTCCCATTGACTTTGGAGATTATTTTAAGTAAAACTCGAAAAGGAATTTCAGGAAAAATTATTGGGGCATATGAAACAGTTTTTGGCATGGGTTGGGCCATAGGACCAACCATTGGAGGTCCCATTACACAATCATTTGGAAATGAAACACCATATGTTGTATTTTGCATCATAGGAATAGGAGTGACATTGTTTGCAATAAATGCTAGAAAAAAATTAGAACCACAAAGAATCTCAAACTAGATATCCATGGTTCCGCGTTTTTTAGTACAGAGATCTAGTGCATCTTCAATGTTTGTTACAAACACTTTTCCATCACCTTTAGTTCCTGTACAGGCAACATTTGCAATTGCATCTAGTACCACATCCAATTTGGGATCATCTACAACACAAATTATCATATCCCTACTGAAATATTGTCCAACTAATGGAGGATCTTGTGCACCCTGCCCTTGAACTTGATGAGTAGTTACACCGCCAACACCAACTTTTTTGATTGCAGTGATAACCGCATCTTTTGTTCCGGGTTGAACTATTGCTTCTATCTTTTTCATAAAGATTGCAAGTTTTGAATTTCTTTAAATCAATGCGTGAATTCTCATTAGTGATATTCAATAATGGAATTGATAATTTAGGCGTAAATTTTGAACATTACGTTTAATTTCAATTTAAAGAATACCAAAACATGCTTGATTATTTGCTAAATATCGGCGGTAGTGAATGGATGATAATTATTTTTGTTGCATTGGTTTTGATTTTAGGTACAGGGAAATTACCCGGGGCTGCCAGAAAAATTGGAAAAGCAGTAAATGAATACAACAAAGCCAAAAACGAGATTCAAGAGCAAATAAAGGATGTTACAGATGAAGTTCCCAAAATTTCAGGACCTGTTGAAACAGAGCGAGAAAAGCTAGAGATGATTGCAAAATCAGCTGGAGTAAAAACGGAAGGGAAAACAAACGATGAGATAAGAGAAAATATTGCATCAAAAATTGGTCAAAAAAGAACAGACGAATCTGAAAAAAAGGGATAATCTATTTTGATTTTTTAATTCTATAGGTGTCAGTATCTAGTCGTTTTTTTGCAAATTTGTAATAATCGGAAACTATTTCAAAACCAAGGAATTTTCTTTTTAGAGACTTGCTAACTACTGCAACTTGACCGGAACCAATGAATGGATCAAACACCAAATCATTTTTTTCACTTGAATATTCCAATAGTTTTTTAATAATTTCTGCAGGAAGCTTGGTGGGAGTTTTTTCATCACCTGTCCAATATTCTCTTTTAATATCCCAGACATCTTCCTTGTCTCGATAATGAAGACTCCCACCATCTTTTGTTTTTTCATCTTTTTTGAACCTAGAAAAAGGAAAAAATTTTCGTTTTTTATCATCTTTACAGATGTAAAGGCAATGATAGTGAGAAGTAACAAATTTTCTTTTAGTAACTACTCCAAACTGATATTTCCAAATAACATGATTTACAGTTGTAAATCCAACATCATCTATTGCACGTAAGATATCTTTGAGATTATTCCAGCCTGAAAAAACATACGTGCTGCCAGAATCCTTTAAAATTCTAAAAACTTCACTCATCCATGCAAAGGTGAAATCATAATAATCCTCAGGTTTAATTTCATTATATCCAGACAATACCCTAGAAGAAGTTCTGTTATAATTTGCCCTTTTAGCCTTGAAGTTTATTGCAAATGGAGGATCAGTAATCACAAGATCAATTTTATTTTTGGGAATCAATTTCATCCCTTCAATGCAGTTTTGATTGTAAATTTTGTTAATTTCTATTTTTTTCATTTTTAAATTCAAGACTCTATTCTAGCTTAATAATGTCGTGGGTCACAGTACTTACCAAACAATAAATCATCAGCAATTTCTTATCAAATAGATCTTGAAGTTCTCTTGTCCCAAATGCAAATCAAAAATTGGAATTCAAAAAACATTCAATAAAAAAATGCATGTTTCTTGTGAAAAATGCGGATTAGAAGATCTATTAGAATTTTCAAAAAATTCTGATGAAGTATTTCTAGAGTTTCTTTCAAGATTTGACAAAGGACTAGTAACTGAGGGAGGATTATCTGAAGGTCTCAAAGACGAAGGGATTGTGAGGGGAGAAAATGAAATCAAAGAGATGATAGGCAAAAACAAACCAGATAAGATAACTGAAGCAATTCTGTTTTCAAAAAAAGACTATATTTCACAGTACAAGGTTTTGAGCAATCCTGAGCCCAAAATGGGCTGTAAAATAGAAGAATTAGGGTTAGATGAATCAATAACCGAGCACCTCAAGGAACTAAAAATTAAACAATTTTATAAATTTCAAGAGGAATCCATTGAAGAAATCACATTTGGGAAAAATGTCATCATTGAAGCACCTACAGCATCTGGAAAGACAGAAGCATTTTTGATTCCAGTGATTCAAAGAATAAAAAAAGATGCAAGTGATGGAAACGTTTTTGCAATTTTTGTATATCCCACAAAAGCATTAGCTCGTGATCAATATCCAAAAATTCAAAAATTTGCAGAAAAAATAGGAGTGAATGTCAAAGTCTTTGATGGAGACACAAAACAAGATGAGCGAAGAGAAATAATTGATCATCCCCCACAAATTCTAATTACAAATTTTGATGTATTGCATTACCACATGTGGCATCAGACAAAATTTTCCTCGTTATTATCTTCTACTAGAATTCTCATTACAGATGAGGCTCACACATATTCAGGAATTTTCGGAACGAATGTCCACTATATTATAAAAAGACTGAAGCGAATTTGTACCAACAAGTTGCAGTTTATAGCAGCATCAGCAACTCTTGATGACGCAAAAGAATTCTGCCAAAAACTGTTTGGAGAAAAAATGCAGAAAATTCAGGGTTCAGGTAAAAAAGGAAAAACAGACTTTGTGATGCTTTTCCCATCACTTCGAACACAGAGAGCCCTAATGGTGGAGATTACAAAGAAACTAACTCAAAAAAATCACAAGACAATGATTTTCAATAATTCGCATCTGAATTCAGAACTTTTAGCAATACAGGCAAAAAAACAAAAAGTGAACATCAAAGTTCACAGAGCGGGATTAATGGCAAATTACAGAACATCAGTTGAAAGGCAATTCAAGGAAGACCAGTTGCAGGCAATTTCATGCACTCCCACGCTTGAATTAGGAATAGACGTGGGCAACGTGGATTGTGTCATATCATCAACCATTCCGGTAAACAGACTAGTTCAGAGAATAGGGAGAGCAGCTAGAAAAGGTCAAAGAGGATACGCATTTTTAGCTTTAGGGAATGATCCCATATCACAATATTACAAGAACCATCCTGACGATTATTTTGAAGATATCGAGAAAACATACATCGATCCCAAGAATCCATTTGTAGAAGAATTTCAAGTTTTAGCAATGGCATGTGATAGACCCATTTCAAAACATGAATTAAGGGAACATCAAAAAGTGATAGAACAGCACATAATTAATGAAAATCTAAAAGAATTCAACAATAGAATCATTCCAAATTATGATAAAATTAATTCTATGTTGAGTGAATATAGTATTAGAGGAATCGGTAATTCAACAGACATTTTTCTAGACGGAAAAAAAGTAGGAGACAGAGTATTGCCAATTGCACTAGAAGAACTACACAAAGATGCAATCTATTTTTTAGCAGGCATTCGTTATAAAGTAAAGGAATTTGACTATCCAGAAAAAAACTATGCAAAACTAGAAAGAATTCCAAGAGATTATCCATACTATACAAAATCATTAACAGAAGAATGGCCTACAATTGAAACAGTTTATGAAAGAAGAAAAGCAAATGGAATTGAAATCGCATTTTGTAAATTACATATTGAAAAAAAGGTGTATGGGTATGTCAATATCGAGTTAGGACAGGAAATAACCCAAGGCGAAAAAATACAACTAGACATACCTTTAGAATATGATTTTGTTACCAAAGGAATAGTATTTCATGCACCAAGACCTCTCAAAGTGATTGAAGAATCAGAAGATGAGGAATATACAGAAGCCAGTGGATATCATGCTACAGAACATGTTGTAATCGAAGGAAGCAATATGATTACAGGTGGGGTTTCCCAGGATTTAGGAGGCATATCATTAGGCACATCAGGCTTGATTTTCATCTACGATGGGGCTATTGGTGGAAGTGGTGCGAGTAAGGCCCTCTATGACAGGTTTGAGAATGCACTTGAAAGAAGTATGTTCATAGTGAAAGAATGTCCGTGCAAAAATGAATCAGGATGTCCAAGATGTACTTTCTCATACAGATGTGGAAATAACAATGAATATCTCCATAAACATTCAGCATTAGAAATTCTTGAAAGAATCAATAAGGGTGAAGAAACGGAATTAATTGATCCGATTGAAGGAGATAAACCACTAGTATAACTAATCAAAATGGGATAAATATAACAAGAATTTAGAATTATCATGGAAAAAATAGCTCTTGTCACAGGCAGTTCGTCAGGGATTGGATTAGAAACTGCATTATCATTAGCAAGAGATGGATATTATACATTTGCCAGTATGAGAGATGTTAGAAAAGCAGGCGAATTAGAGCATGCTGTAAAAAAAGAAAATCTTCCAGTTGAAATTATAGAATTGGATGTTGACAAAGAAGAATCAATTATTTCTGCAGTCAAAAAAGTTGTTGCAAAGGATGAAAGACTAGATGTGCTTGTTAACAATGCAGGATATGGCCAATTTGGATGTACAGAAGATCTAACAATAGATGAGTTTAGAAAACAATTTGAGACAAATTTTTTCAGCATTGTAAGGATTATTCAAGAGGTAGCCCCAATCATGAGAAAACAAAATTCAGGCAATATAATCAATATTAGTTCAGTGGTAGGAAGAATGGGATTGCCAGGATCTCCAGCTTACATCAGTTCAAAATTTGCATTGGAGGGACTAGGAGAGTGTTTGAGATATGAGTTAGGTCAATTTGGAATTAAAACTACAATGATTGAACCAGGGGTTATCAAAACTAATTTTTTTAATTCAATGAAAGTTCCAGAATCAAAGATTGACCCAAAATACAAGACATTAACTGACAATATTTTGGCAGGTCTTAAAATGATGATAGAAATGGGAACTGCCCCTTCTCAAGTTGCAGATGTAGTAATCAAGGCAATCCATGATGATGAAATGTTACCGCGATACGTGATAGGTACTGATGCGGCCATGTTTTTGGAGGCTAAAAAGAGAAAAACAGACCTAGAATTTGAAAAATACATGAGTAAAGAGCTATTTCCTTAACTAACATCGTACTTGTACGCTAAATTGATATACAGATAAAGTAGAATTTCATCAAAGTCCACAATTTTAAGGTGAAATGATATGAAATGGAAAACTCTACAACATAATGGAATCTTATTTCCTCCTGCATATGAGGCCCAAGGAATTAAGATAAAAATTAAAGGCGAAGTAATTGCACTTGACATAACCCAAGAAGAGATGGCATATCAATGGGCAAAAAAGAAAGACACCCCATATGCTCAGGATAAAGTATTTCAAAAAAACTTTACAAAAGATTTTACAAAATCTTTAGGCTCTAAATTTAAAAAATTATCATATGAAGATATTGATTTCTCAAATGCTTACAAAATAGTTGACAAAGAAAAAGACCTCAAAGAAATGATGAGCAAGGAGGATAAAAAAGCCATTGCAGCTAAAAGAAAAGAACTTCGAGAAAAATTAAAAGCAAAATATGGAATTGCCATCATAGATGGTAAAGAAGTTGAAGTTGGAAACTATATGGCCGAACCCCCAGGGATATTTATCGGTAGAGGGGAGCATCCAATTCGAGGAAAATGGAAACCGCCAGTTACTGCAGAAGATGTTACATTAAACCTTGGAAAAGAAGCCAAAGTGCCAGAAGGGAAATGGGGTAAAGTTATTCACGACAAGGATTCAATGTGGCTTGCAAGTTGGATGGATTTTCTAACGCAAAAAAGAAAATATGTCTGGCTTGCAGATAGTGCAGGATTAAAACAAGACAGAGACAAGGAAAAATATGAAAAAGCAGTAAAGCTTGCAAAAGAGATTGACAAAATCAAAGACAGAATTGTCAAGGATATGAAAAATGAAAAGAAACGAAAGATTGCAACTGCATGTTATTTGATTTATAGAACTGCAATGAGGGTAGGGGACGAAAAAGATCCTGAAGAAGCAGATACAGTAGGTGCCACAACTCTAAGAAAAGAACACATCAAAATTACTCCAAATACAATTGAATTTGATTTTCTAGGTAAAGACAGTGTTAGATGGCAAGAAACAGTAAAAGCTGAAGGCCATGATAGACAATTTCACGAAAATCTAAAAAAATTGGTGGAAAAGAAAAAACCAAAAGACGACATATTTGATGGAATTACGTCAAGACATGTTAATGCATATTATTCAGAGATCGTAAAGGGATTAACCGCAAAAGTGTTCAGAACATATCTTGCAACTACTGTAGTCAAAAAATATCTTGTAGAACATGACAACATGAAAAGAAATACAGCAAATGAGAAATTGTATCATGCAAAATTGGCAAATCTAGAAGCTGCCATGATGTGCAACCACAAGAGGACTATTCCTAAAACATTTGAACAATCATTACAAAAGAAACGAGATACATTCAAAAAAATAGGAAAAGAGCAAACTTGGAAAAAAACCCAAGAAACTCTTAAAAAAGTAGAATCATCTGAACCAAAAACGGACACTCAAAAGAAAAACAAAGTCAAAAGAATTAAGACATTAAAAGAGCAAATCAAAAAGCAAAAATCAAAACACAAAGAAAGATTAGAAAAATTAGAGTTACAGATTGATTTGTCAGAAAAAACTAAAGATTACAACATTGGGACATCTTTAAGAAATTACATAGATCCTCGTGTTTTCAAGGCATGGACAGATGAGGTCGGTGCAGAATGGGAAAAATTGTACACATCAGCATTGCAAAAGAAATTCCTTTGGGTCAAAAATGAAAACGCAGTGTGGAAAGATATTAAAAATTAAGAACTTCTAAAGTTTGGACCCCAAGATTGGCGTTGTTCAGATTCCCAATCAATAGACGAGCGAGTGTTTGCTTTTAAGACTTCTGACAAAGCATCATACACAGGATTAGATGGAAAATATCCTAGGCATTCAAAATGAAATTCATGGGTTAGCGCAAATCCTTTGTAAAAGCTCTCTTCTAAATCATGTTCAGTTTTTACAACATAATCAATAACACGACAACTAGTATAATCAAAACTACGGACAACATTATCTCCATATGCCAAATCCAAAGTCACATCAAATAATTCGGTTTGGGAATTAATTCCGCTAGATTTTAAAGTGTTTTTTATAGATTGGTCAACTGCATCGTATAGCAAAGGAGTTTCATCAGGAACACCTACCAGTTGAAATGTAGGATTTGCTCTTGCAATTAAGTTATCCTGATAGAATTCAGGGAAATTTACAACTTCTGTACCACTGTCAAAATTAAAAGTGGCAATCATATGAGGGCCAGTACCCATATTATAAGAATCATTTACAGGAGTCGTTAAACTCTTGGATTTTTCATGAGGTGCCATTATAGAACCGGTAGTGGCAGATAATTTATCAAGACTGGGATTGGTTGGAGTTAGTCCAGAACAATCAACATCAAGTATTTCAGCAGTAGCAAATCCTCGTTTTCCAGTATATCCTTCCTCCTTGTCCCTCAAAGTAACAATATCATATCCACTTACAATGCAACCTTCGAAATCAAGACCACGTAATTTTTCTTCAGAATTGACAAATTCTACAGAGACGTTAAAGTCATTGTTGTAACCATATGTCATGCCAAATACTTTTTGAGATTTATCAATTGCATCATCGATCAAAGGATGAGGTAATACTGCAGTTATGATCTGGAAACTAGCACCATCATTGCTACCCTCAGTAAATCCTGAAGTTAATGTAAAAATTACAGATTCTATTTTTTCAGCACCATTATCAAATTCAAATGTAAGGAAAGTACTAACATTATTAGCAAGTGTGAAAGGTAATGAACCATAATCAGTAAAATCAATTGGTTTGAGATTATGTTTATTTTGCTCTAAGTTCATGTGTACGCCACCACATCTAAAGTCAATAGAGTTGACAACAGCAAATCCAGTGTTTGGTGCCAAATATGACTCATAATCATCAGTAAGAGTATATATCCCATATTCAGAAATTTCACAGTTTCTATATGTGAATGATTTTAAAATATTTTCATTTTGGACCACATTTACATCGACATCAAAATATCTATAATTATATTCAAATGCACCACCCGCAGTTAATGTATTCATTCTATGAAGATATGCTTCATCTAGTGCTTTATGTAAATGAGGATTATTTCCAACTACACCTTCAACCTCAAAACTGGATCCAACGTTAGATACTAGATCAGATGTAGTTGAGAAAACAGGGAAATTTACAGTTTCAACACCATCTCTGAAATGAAAAGTTACTTCATTATGGATCCCTGCCACAAAATCATATTCTTCAGCATGGGCAGGATCTGACATTCCAGTGAATGTCATCATAATTACTATAAACATGGCAAGGGATGCCAAGATAGAAATATTCTGAAAAAGTTGTTTCACGGATGGATAATCACAAAAAAGAGGATAAACAGTAGGTATGCAATGCAATGCAATGCACCGCTACTAAAAAGTGACAATTTGAGATCAATCTTATTTAAAAATGCCAAATGCACTTTAGAATCATTTAATTTCCCAAATTTTTAACCTAACATCATGCCGGGGTAGCTCAGCCTGGTTAGAGTGCCAGTTCAATTGGTAAACTCTAACGGTTCTCCAACTAAGGCAATACTCATAATCTGGAGGTCGCGAGTTCGAAACTCGCCCCCGGCACACATTATTTTAAAAATTAAAAGAGATATCTAAGAATAATATTCCTTGAATCCTTTGTCTGTTGGCAGCAGTTCAGTTTTTGGACCAAACATGCCTTGTTTATGGACTACTTTTAGCAATCCGTTATTTTCCAAGTATTCTAGAATATCATTAAGATCTTGAGTATCTAATCCAGTGTTTTTTTGAATGCTTTCAAAAGATTTTGAACCTCTGTTTAAGGCTCCTAAAACAAGATCATTTTTTGATTGAGGTTTAGACGGATCTGTTCGAGGTTCAAAGTATTCTGACTTAGGTTCTTCAGATGGTTTTACAAAACTAGGTTCAAATGGTTTTGATTGTTGTGGTCGAATGAAACTTTTTCCTATACCTCTTTTTGCTAAAAGACGAGGGATAATTCTAGCTAGCGGAATTGCTAAGAAAATTATGATGTATATCCAAGAAAAATTAGGCTCTGCCATTAGTTCTTTTACACACAGATAACATAAATTTGTTGAGAGAGAAAAGGATCAAAAAAAGAATTAGATTGGTATAATAATAGAAGAAAGATTACTATTTGTAGTGTCAAAATATCAATCGCCTCAAGTTAATGTTAACATGGGTGCAGCTAAAACGGTTGTACTAGCTGTCATTATTCTTATAGTAATTGGAGTAGTAGCCTCATCTTCAGTCAAGATAGTAGATGCTGGATATAGAGGTGTTTTGTTACAATGGGGTGCTGTAGATCTTTCACAACCACCACTTGCGGAAGGATTGCATTTTGTAGTTCCCTTCCAAGATGAAGTAGTAAATATTGAAGTTCGTACTTTAAAATATGCAAGTGAGGCTAGAAGTGCATCAAGAGATCTGCAAACAGTAGAAACAACTGTCACTGTCAATTATTATCCAGATAAAGAAAATGTACATAAATTATTCCAAAATTTAGGACTGGATTATGAAAATAGAGTGATTCAACCAGCCATAGAGGAAACTGTAAAACAAGTAACTGCAAATTATAACGCTGAAGAACTAATTACAAAAAGACCTCTAGTTAAACAAGATATCGAATTTTCCATTAGAGAGAGACTAAATCAATTCAATGTTGTAACAGAAGTAATTTCAATTACAGATTTTGAATTCTCGGCATTATTTGCATCTGCGATTGAGTCTAAAGTAGAAGCAGAGCAAAATGCACTTAGAGCAGAAAATGACTTAAGAAGAATTGAAGTCGAAGCAAGACAAAACGAGGCAAATGCCATTGGTGATGCAAATGCAAACATAGCTCGTGCTGAAGGTGAAGCAGAGGCAATTGCAATAATCAATAACGCATTAGCTGAAAATCCAAATTATCTTGATTGGCTAAAAACACAAGCATGGGATGGTAAACTACCTCTAGTAGTAGGTGAAGGCGGAACACCATTTATTCAAATCCCAGTAGAGCCTTAGATATTTAAAAAAACTTAGTTATTTTCTTTATCATAATCTCTAATTGCATCATACATTGTAAGAAATTGTTCAGGTTCATTTTGTCTATAATTTTTTTCAAGATTCTGAATTTCTTGATGTGAAATTTGTTCTCCCTTATTTTCATAAAATTCTTTAATTATTTGAAACGGAGTTTTTTTAATATTATATTTTTGTAAGGATTGATTCACAGATCGTTTACAATACAAATCATAAATTAAAAATCGATATGCAAGATATCCAGTAAGCCCAATAATGGTAACAATCAGAATAGGTATAATGATAATAAATGCCATGCTATATCATATATGATTTCAGTATTTCATTGTTGTTCTTTTTATGGAAATTTACTTTTTTAAGAATTACGCATAGTTACTTGATTTCCAACTGTATGATGAATTCCAACTACCAATTCTGAATGAGTAGTGATTATCATCAAAGTTTCACAAGAAAGACATAAGATAGAAGATACATAGTCTGCATTTGCTTCAGATGGTCCAATAGTAGATAAAACGGCATCATCTTTAAGATCTAATCCATTACAATTCACACATTGTGAAGGCCTATTTGAAACACGTTTTATTTTATTGACAAAATAATTTACCATGATAAAAAATAACATTTTTTGATTCTTAAATTAATTGCTATTTGATTTTCAGTCTCCATTTATCTTTAAATTATTGAATTTAGCGCAAATTTGAAAGGATAAAAGAGTTTTATTGTAAATGATTTGCAAAAAAATATGAGAGTACTTTCACGTAAAAAAGAAATCGTCGTAGGCAATATTTGTCCAAAATGTGACATGGAATTTTCAGATCCACAAAGAACAGTACGCCATATGGAAAAAGCCCATCAATCTAAAAAGAAATTTGAATGTAATTCATGTGGATAAAATTAGTTTTATTTTGGATACTTTATTAAATATAAAGAACAAATCAAATTGTTAATGTCTACAAAAGATAAATAAAATTTCAGGAATTATTTCACTGGATCTGTTTATAATGATAGTGTTAGGATATGTTATAGAAAAAGAATCATTGTTAGGATTCCCAAATATCATGTTACTTTAATGCCTTTAGCACTAATCTGGTTTGGTACTTGAAAAAATAGGTGTGTAAGTTGCAATCAAACATATGATATTTCAGAAGCAGAATATGATAAAAAATAATATTTAGTTTCTTTAACGAGAATGTCAATAGAACTTAGATTTAAAATTTAATGACAGAAAAACTATTTTTTGGCAATGACTAAATCTACATCATAATTCAAAGTTGCACGTGGATTAAGTTTTAAAATCCAGGATATACGAGAAGGAGCTTTTGTTTCAGAAGTGATTTTAAAGTCTAAATTCTGTAAATTGATACGTAATAATTTTTCATCAAGAGGTTTTTTAACAGAATTACTTCCCCTATCAAAATCATATGGATCACTAATAACAAAATACCCTTTATTGATTTGTTTTGAAACATGTTTTAAAAATTCCGTAGGTTCTACAAGTTCCAAAACATTCAGTGCAAGAACAAGATCAAATGATAATTTTCCAAATATTGGAGATAAGAAATCAGCTACAACATAATCAAGATTATTTTTTGATAATTTTTTTGCAATTCTTAAAGCAGAAAAGGATCTGTCAACACCGAATACCATCCTATTAGATTTTGCTAAAAAAGAAGTCATAATACCAATAGAGCACCCATACTCTAAAACAAGATTAGAACGGGGTAAAGAAGTGAGATTTTTTTGCATCTCAGAATAGAATTGTGAAGATTTACTATTTTGATATATCAACGACCATCGTTTTTCAAGAGCAGTTCTATCTTCAGCAATTTGAGAAGAATTTAGCAATGAAGACTTATAAAATTTCTTGAGTGTCGAATTTTCAATTGATTGATAGAGTTTGCCGCCTAATTTTTGACGTGATGAAAGATAAAGAGAAAAATCATTCCATAAAATAGGAATTTTTTCAATTACAGGATATTGTCTATGGCATCTAGGACATTCTAAAATTCCTTCAATTATTTCCTTATCCTGTTTGAATGAATTTAATTCTAATTTTGAACCACAGTTTACACATTTTATAAATTCAAGACTAGATTCTAACATGTTCGATGACAAACTAATAGATTTTGAATTAATAATTTCTTTGATAGTAAAAATCAAGATAATCTTAAATGTAGTATTTTGGAATTTTATGCGAATTGGGAGAATTTCAAGAATTTGTTGATGCGTTATTTGGACAATTGTCAGTTGAAATTAACGAAGAAAAAGAAATCATAGAACTAGCAAGTAGAGCTAGGGACGATATTGCAAACAAGGTGCAATTCAAAGAATTGGATGATATTGCAACTGAAATATTACCTGATTTTAAAAACAAAGTAGAGAAATTCGTAGGAATAAAAATTCCGGAAAATATTTCGTTAAAATTTCCAGAATTAGAAGAATTAAAAAGAATCAAAGGAAACAAAGTATTTGCAGATAACGAATCAAAAGAATTTGTCAAAGAATTATTTAATGCAGTTGCAAAAGAAAACCTGACAAAGACTGCAGAGTTGATGCAGCAAGACACTGCAAAATATTTAGTATATTCTACATATGCTATTCAATACATTTCAAAAATTACAACAACGTATGGGGATTATTTGGATTCAGAAATTTACTTAAACAAATTCATTTTGTCAAGATATCCACAGATAATTCTACATAAACAAGGTGAGCCGTATGAATCAAAATTTCAAAGTGTTAACTCAGGATATTTAGGAGCAGTAAAAATGACAGTTCTTGAAGAGTTAATTCATTCAACACAAGAAAACCTTCAACAAGTAAACAAAAGAGCAGCAATCGAAGTAAATAAAATAAATGAAGAATTATCTAAAATCATCCTATCATTAGATACTGAAACAATAAACAAATTATCAGAATATTGCCAATTACAAACAGTTCCAGATGATTTTCCATTTGCAAAAAAAGCTAATTTATTTTTCTTTTTAAATCCAGATCATTTCTTAATTGAGCAGATTGGACCTGATGTTATGACATTTACACATGTAGAAATAGATCCTAAAATTGAAGAATCAATTCCAGAATTATTGAATATTTACAAGAGATGGTTAGTTCCAATCCAACAACACCATGCGGCCTTTACTGCAATGGAAGGAATGGCAGCTTTTGCCATTGAAAATATACTAAAAGACGATCAAGACTTTCAAAATTATCTAACTACGTTTATGGGAACTAATTTTTCATCATATCAGGTAAGGAAAAGTATGGGCAAGGATTTTACAAAAACATTATATACAAAATTAGGTAAAAATACGTTTAAAAAAATGATCGAAATTCCTCCAAACACCAGAGAACTTAAAGATCCTCAATTATATCTTAAAAAACTGAGTTTATAACAATTGGAAGAAAAATTTGATCCATTAGTTGCAGAGTGGTTTGCATTTGTAAAGAATTCAAATTTCAACTTGATTGAAAAAT
This sequence comes from uncultured Candidatus Nitrosopumilus sp., assembly GCA_905479565.1. Classification (GTDB taxonomy): domain Archaea; phylum Thermoproteota; class Nitrososphaeria; order Nitrososphaerales; family Nitrosopumilaceae; genus Nitrosopumilus. The sequence continues at coordinate 704 of CAJQMY010000026.1, read as the reverse complement.
GTCTTAAATTTGCACAAATTTTAGAATACCCAGATTTAGACGTAAATGATTATATTCAAAAAATTAACCAGATTGGGAAATCACTAAAAGAATCAATCAGTGATGTAAAAAATCCAACATATTTGATTTCAATACTAAACGAACATCTTTTTGAAAATTTAGGTTTTAGTGGAGATGATGATGACTACTACAATCCAAAAAATAATTTTCTAAATGAAGTAATTGATAAAAAAACTGGGCTTCCAATTACTATTTCAATTTTATATGCCGAAATTGCAAAATTCATAGGGTTAGAATTAAAAATAGTTGGATTCCCAGGCCATATTTTAGTAAAATACAATGAAGAAATGATTTTAGATCCATTTTATGATGGACGTTTACTAGATGTTGACGATCTGCAAGATATTCTTGATGCAAATTATGGAGGACAATTAGAATTTAAACCAGAATTTCTTGACGAAGTAAAGTCAGAACAAATTCTCGTTAGATTAACTCGTAATTTAAAAAATTCTTATTTACAATCATTTGCTTATGAAAAAGCACTACGTTGTATCAATATGGTTTTGGCAATGAATCCAGAATCTCCCGAAGACATAAGGGATAAAGGAATTTTAGAAGAAAGATTACTAAATTTTGAAATTGCTTTAAGATATTTGAATAAATATTTAGAAATAAATCCAAATGCGGATGATGTAGACTTTATT
>CAJQMY010000025.1 GCA_905479565.1 uncultured Candidatus Nitrosopumilus sp. | reverse complement strand
ACAAAACGGAATCGTTAACGCAATTTTACTAAAGGAATAAAATGAAAGATTACGAGCATGTCGTAATCTGGTTGGATTATTTCAACAAAAATTTGAAGAAATCAAAAGGTAGAAGATTAGGATTGGAAAAATGTGTATTTGATCCTTCGCTAAAAGAATTAATGGATGCCACAAAAGCTGGGGGTTTTGAAATTACAGAATCAGATGATAAAGTTAGATTCCCCAAAAGACCATTTGTAAGGTCAGGATATGTCATAGTGCCAAAAGGATCCACCAAGACAAAGATTCTTAACAAAATTTCAGAAAAACTAGTATCAAAAAGATCCAAGCAATCAAAATAAAATCAAATCTAGCTCTTAGCTAAAGTAAAGTTGACAGGAGTCTATGATAATAATACGATCTTTAGCATTGTAATTGCAGGAGGTAGGCGAAATAATGCACCTAGCCGGTAGCGGCAGGGTAATCATTCAACTATCAAAAGAGTTAGTTGAAGGACAGGTACTCTGTGACGAAAAAGGAACTAGAGTTGCAAAAGTAAATGAAATGATTGGTCCAGTAAGTAGACCATTTGCATCAGCAACGCCATTAACTAATAACATCAAAAAATATATCGGCAAAAATATTTTCACATCAGAAGAATCCTCTGCAAATAAACCAAAAAAAAATAGGAGAAAAAAACATTGAACATACTAGAAAAACAAAACTGTCCTGAATGTAAATCTACATTAGTAGATGACATGCAGAATGGTGAAATAATCTGTTCTGGTTGCGGCGTTGTAGTCGATGATCAGATTGCAGATTTAGGTCCAGAAACTATAAGCTCAAACTTCGAAGACAAAATGAAGCTAGCAAGAGCAACAGGACAAACAACCTATGCCCAACATGATCTGGGAATAACTACCGAGATATCAATCAGTTCAAAAGATTACAGTGGAAAAACAATCAACCACGGTGTTGCAAATCAAATGAACAATCTCAGGAAGTGGCAACAAAGAGTACGAGTTTCCTCACCAAAAGAGAGAAGACTAGCAAATATTTTAACAAAAATGGGCGAAACATGCGACGGTCTAAATCTTTCAAAGAATGTTTTGGAAACTGCATCTATGATATACAGAAACTTGGATGAACATGTCGATGTGAAGGGGAAATCAGTAGTAAGCATTACCGCAGCTACAATTTACATGGCATGCAAACAATGTGAAGTAGTAAGATCATTAGAAGAAATTTGCCGAGGAATTTGTCCAGCAAAAGATGTTAAATCAAAAACAAAACTTGCAGCTAGATACTATCGAACCATGGTAATGGAAATGGGACAAATGCATGCCCCAGTTGTAACCATGGACAAATACATCTCAAAGATAGCAAACATGACACAAACCGAGGTAAGAGTCGAAAGACTAGCCTTAGAAATTGCAGAAAAAACTAAAGACAATAGCATTGCTGACGGAAAGGCACCAAACGGTATAGCCGCAGCATATCTGTACGTAGCATCAGTTCTACTTGGTCAAAACGTCCTACAAAGAGATGTTTCAAGTATTGCAGGGGTTACAGAAGTCACTATCAGAAACAGATGTAAAGAAATTCTAACATGCTATGAGCTCAAAATTACTTTGAGACCATCTCTGGCCAACTAATTACACCCCCTTTTTCATTTTATTATTCAGCATCATGATTAGGATTAGCTAAATTTCGTCGGTATTATATAGAGAATCAAAACAAATCGAGACATGGCAGTATTAGAAATCAAAGATCTTCATGTATCCAGAGAAGGCAAAGAGATTCTAAAAGGAGTCAATTTGAAAACAGGACCAGGAGAGGTACATGCCATCATGGGACCAAACGGTTCAGGAAAAAGCACACTAGCATACACATTACTTGCCCATCCAAAATATGAAGTCACAAAAGGAGACATTTTGTTAGATGGTGAAAGCATTTTAGATTTATCAGCAGACGAAAGAGCAAAGAAAGGATTATTCCTAGGATTTCAATATCCTACCGAAGTCTCAGGTGTAGGGTTTTCTCACTTTCTAAGAACAGCATATAACTCTCTAAGTAAAGCACTTGAAGGAGACAATAGGGAAGTATTCATCACAGTTAGAGAGTTTCAAAAATATCTTAAAGAGAATTTAGAAAAAGTTGGATTGCGAGAAGAATTCCTCTCAAGATATCTCAACGAAGGATTCTCCGGTGGAGAGAAAAAACGTGCAGAAGTGTTACAAATGGCAGTCTTAAAACCCAAAATTTCAATTTTAGATGAACCAGATTCAGGATTAGATATTGATGCAGTGCAGGCAGTAGCGCAAGCAATCAGCAAAGTTGCAGATAAAGATGCAACAATAATCATCATCACTCACTACGCTAGAATTTTAAAATTCTTAGACAAGTTAGACTTTGTTCACGTATTTGCAAGAGGTCAAGTATTGAAAACTGGCGATGCGTCACTTGCGGACAAACTTGAAGCAGAAGGATACGAATGGGCTTTAGAACAATCAGCCTAATCAACCTTAACCAAAAAAAATTTAAAAAAAACTATTGATTTACAAAGTACATGTTAAATTTTCTAAAGAAATTTTAGAAATAATTAATGATGAAATTGTAATTGGAATAGAATCAAAGCCGATTAAAGGAAGAGGCAAACAAAGAAATCATTAAAAAAGTCGCAAAATATTTTAAAATACCTATGGTGATCTTGTAAATAAAGTCAGGACACAAATCATTAGAAAAAATTATCGAGATTTCACAATAGAGAATCTAGTTTTTGTTTAAATAGGGTTTTAAAATTGAGATGAATATGTCAGAAGAAAACAATCAATATTATTTTAATTTCTCATTTTTCAAAGTTGATCCCAAATGGAGATGGATGGCAGACTTGGCAAAAGAAGAATCTGCAAAAGAAGTCGAAAATGTAATGAATAATTCAGGTATTATGTATAGAACATATTCAAATTTAGGATTAAGAGATGATACTGATTTTTTAGTTTGGTTTGCAGCCAAAACAGTTGAAGAGATTCAAATAGTCATTGAAAAAGTATACAAGACAGTTTTTGGAAAATATATAATTCCATCAATGACATATTTGTCATGTACAAGACCATCTCTGTACGTACAAGAACAAAAAGCGCATGGGTTTCTTACAGGGAATGATCCTAAAAAACACGTAATAGTCTATCCGTTTACAAAAACACGAGAATGGTATTTACTTCCTAAAGAAAAACGTCAGGAAATTATGGATGAGCATATTGAAGTAAGTAAAAAGTATCCACAGATTATTCTCAACACGACATATTCTTTTGGAATACATGATGAAGACTTCATGTTAGCATTTGAAGTAGACGATATCAGAGATTTCCAAGATCTAATCATGGATTTACGAGAAACCCAAGTCTCCACATATGTGAAAAATGACATTCCGATGATCGTATGTGTTAAAAAAGATTTAGTTCCATTGATTTCCAGTCTAGGATAAAACATTCAGATAATTTGAAAAATCAAATTTCATAGGTGCAAATCTTGGATAAACATAAATGATGAAATTTCAATTTAAAAAATAGTTTTGAAGTACAATAAACTAGGTAAAACTGATATTGAAATATCAGAAGTAGGATTTGGGGCATGGGCAATTGCACTTGATTGGTGGGGCAAAAAAATTGAAGAGGATGAAG
>CAJQMY010000024.1 GCA_905479565.1 uncultured Candidatus Nitrosopumilus sp. | reverse complement strand
CAATTAGACTCCCTTTGATAAGCTCCTGTCTGTCTAGTCTCAAGTGAAATCTAGAATTTTCTGTTCTTTCTTCAATTTCTTCAATTAACTCATCTACTTGTTCATTTGGAATGGTCTCAATTAGTTTATTCATAAAATTTTGAGCCTGTTTTTTTACAATTTTTGCATTCATCATCATTATTGGATTTTCATAATGTCCTTCATTTTCCTCAATTGTGAAATCCTCTTCTTTGAGATCTAAAACATCTTCAAGTGACTGAAAAATTTTTGAAATATCTTCAGTGGCATGAACAATCACTTGAATTGAAATTTCAATCTTGTGAATCATAATATTGTAAAAAATTACTTTTTGGGATTATGCTTCAAGTAATTTAGTTTCTTTGTCTGCAGTTCTGATGAGTTTTACTTTTTCTAGACCTACATGTCTTACTTTAATTACTTTCTTGAATGCTGCCATAATGTCTGAATTAATCTTGCTGTAACATGTTGCTTGAACAAATTGATCGATTGTCATCTCTGGAATCGTTTTGTTAATTACGTCCCTGGCAATTAGTCTTAGAGCGTGTTGTCTGGATGTATTTAGTTGTCTATGTGTTAGAGCCAATAATTTAATTCTAAAGATGTATCCATCTTTTGTTTTAATATCAATAATGAAATTAATTTTTGATGATCCTCTTCTTACTAAACTACGTAAAAATTCTTTTGAATATTCATATCTCTTAAAAATTGTTGTAGCCTTGTCTCCATCGACTTTGTGAATTTGGAAATAGATTTTGTATTGATGTTGTGAAGGATCTCCTTTTAGAATATCATATAGTGTGACTTCAATAACTCTACCTGCTGCATTTTCATCGTCTGTAATTGGAACATATGCGATTGGGACACTGTTGAATGAATCTGGTGCGTACGCTGTAATCCAGCGTTTTTCTCTCCACTTGTCCTTTACTCTACCTTTTCTACGTGCCAATTATTAACGACCTTTGAACCCAAAATATAAGGGTATATCACTAGATCTCTTTCTGATTTCCCATGTAATTTTGTAAAACACTAGGAATTCTAATGTGACCGTCTTTGGTTTGGAAATTTTCCATTATTGATACCATCACTCTAGTTGTAGCTATCAAAGTACTGTTTAGAGTGTGTAAGTATTGTGTATCTTCATTTGTTTTCTCTCTAAATCTAATTTTCAATCTTCTTGCTTGATAATCTAAACAGTTTGAACATGAAACAATTTCTCTGTATGCATTTTGTCCTGCCATCCAAGCCTCAATATCATATGTCTTTGCAGAGACCTTTCCCATGTCTCCTGACGATAGTAACATTACTCTGTGAGGAATTTCCAAGTTTTGATAAAATTCTTCAGCTATTGCTAACATTTTTTCATGTTCTTTCCAAGAATTTTCAGGTCTTGAAAATACAAATTGTTCAATTTTGTCAAATTGATGAACTCTGAAAATTCCTTTTTGATCTCTTCCATGAGCTCCTGCCTCTTTTCTAAAACATGGACTAACCCCTGCATATCTTAATGGTAGTTCTTTACCTTCTAGGATTTCTTTTGTTCTCATTGCTGCCATGGCGTGTTCAGATGTTCCTATCATGTATAGATCTTCATCTTCAATTTTGTAGATTACTTCTTCAAAATCATCGGCAATTACAGCTCCTTCCATTGATTTTCGATTAATCATGTACGGGGGTTGTACAAGCGAATACTCTTTTTTTGCCAAAAAATCCAATCCATAATGGATTAATGATTGATTCAATCTAACGAGATCGTTTTTTAAATAATAAAATCTGGCTCCTGCTACTTTAGCAGCTCTTTCTAGATCTACTAAATCTAAATTCTCAGATATGCCAATATGATCATTTATCTTAAAATCAAAATTTGGGCGTTTTCCCCATTTCTTGATTTCTTTGTTTGCATTCTCATCTATTCCGATAGGAACTGATTCATGAATAAGGTTTGGAATTGTTAATGCTAATTTAGAATATGCATTTTCAACTGATTCTTGTTCAGACTCTAATTTTGATAGTTTAGTTGAAACTTTTTTCATTTCTGATAAAATTGAAGATACATCCTTTCCTGCTTTCTTTTTTTGAGAAATTTCCAAAGCGACTTGATTTTTCTTTTTTCTCAATTCATCTGTTTTAAGAATAAATTCACGCCTTTTTTGATCAAACTCAATCAGCGTATCTAAATCAAAATCAATATTTCTTGCTTTGAGCATATCTCGAATTACTTGTGATTTCTCTTTGATTAGTTTAGGATCTAACACTATTCAATCACCTGTAGAGCAACTTGGATGTGTTTCATAACTTCATCAACTGTATTTGTAAGTTGTTTGATATTCTTTTTACTTTCAAAATTAAAAACAAGTCTGTTATCAATGTTTTCAATATAAAGACTCAATCCTTCTGGAAAATTCACATTGTCTGGTTCTAAGGCTTCTTTCACGGTTTCAGCTTTTTCTTTTGATATGTTATTAAGAATTATTTCAACTTGACACGTTAACGACATTTACTTCTAAATAGTTAAGAAATTCATCTAATTTGTCTTTAGTTATTTTAGCTCCTGCAGCAGCATTATGACCTCCTCCAATACCATCTAATTTTTCGGCCCCATTTTTCATTATTTCACTAAGATTGATGTCTGATGTGCATCCAAAAGATTTCCTTGATGAGAACTTTATAGTATTCTCTTCTGCCTTGGTTCTCAATATTATAATTTTTCCAGAGTTTTTTGGTGAACCTGCAATTAATGATGAAATTGTTCCTGTCATTGTTTCTGGAACTATGTCTTCACCATTTACCATTACACATGTCTCACTTTCTGAAATTCTCCATCTCTCATTTGATAAAATATTCATGTATTCTCTGATCATTTTTCTATAATCTGTTAGAATGATTTCAGCTTCTTGCAGTATTTTATTTCTATCTCCCATGCATACTGCCATTCCAACCCCTGAGCGATTAATTCTACCACAAGAGTTTAGCATAGTTGAGAATTCTCTTCCGTCTCTTAAGAAACTTCTATTGTCTTCTCTTGAAAATGTATATGTATATCCAATTAATTCTGACATTAGTTCAGTAGTATTTTTTTCAGATGTAAATTTTGTAATTGATTTAATAACTTGTCTTTTTTCTTCTTCGTTTAGCTCGGATGGTACTCTCCATCTACCTTCTTCCTTGAGATTGACCCCTGATGATTTTAGTAGTGAAAAACATGCTTCTCTGTTCCAGGTTAATCCTTCTATAAATGGCTGAGATGTAAATGCCAGTGCATCTGCAAGAGGTCTTGTTTCTCTTCCAACTAATAATAAGTCTAAGTCAATATCTACTAAACCTAGTTCTTTGGCTGTCTTTGCAATCTCAAAATTTTTACCTGTGAATGATTTTCTCTCCCCTTGGTCTTGTCTATCTCCCAATGCAGCAACAACAGCTAACGCAGATAAGTCTGAATTTCTTTCATCTAATGCTTCTGATGCTAGATATGCCATCCCTCCAGCGCAAATGTCATCTCCTCCGTTAATTCCATACTTCCAAGAATTTATGACATTTGGATTGTCTAATTCCTCATCTGAAATTTGATGATGATCTAAAACAATCCAATTATCTCCCAATGTTTTGTCTAATTCGTTTGCAAAACCTCCTCCAAGATCAGTTACCACATGAAAATCTCTAGAATCTGTTTTGAATGATTCTAGAACATTTTTGCTAAATTCTTTTGATGTTCTAACTGTACAATTGGCTCCTGCTCTGATTAGGGCTTTTGTAATTATACTGCCAGAAGCAAGTCCATCACAATCCATGTGTGTTGTAATTGAAATTGATTTTTTTGATTTTATACAATCTATAATTCTGTCTTTGAAAAATGAAAGTGTTTCATCTAGTAATTTTGTCATTACTCTAGTTGAGCAACCACGGATTTATACTTCCATGTTTTATCAATTCTTCCAATTCTTTTGTAATAGACTGATAGTCTGTGAACTTTTGCTTCAATTAATTCCAAAGATCTTACGTTTCTGTTATCTCCTTTATTTTCTTTGAGGTGTTTCTGAAGACCCACTGCTTTTCTAACAATATTTTCTAAATCTTCTGGCATTTCGGCTTTCAAATCATTTTCATCTAAAATTTGACCCATACTTTTTTTGGTAATTGGTTTGATTAGGGGAATGGAATGTTGGTCTCTTAGTTTAATTCCAATCTGACTTGGAGTCAAACCATCTTTAGAATATTTAATTACTAACTCTTCAATTTCTGCAGGACTTTGTGTAATCCATGATGGTGCACGAAGTATAGCTGGTCTGATGGAATGTGATTTCCCATGTCTATGTGAATGCATTCTTCCCATGATTTGGTTCATTATCGAATAGAATTAAACGTTACTTATACTGATCTCGTACATTATATCGAAATTTGATGTTCAGAATAAAAGTTAAATAAGTCTCGTTCGTCAAAACCAGCAGGTAAACGATATGAATACAAAAATACTTTTAACAGCATCCTTAATCGCTGTATTCACTGTGGGACTCTATGCAGAAAGTGCAGTAGCATTTGCACAGTACATGGGCAATGTCGGTAGTGAAGGACAAACCGGATCGTATACACTTGAAGAAGCACTTGAGATTCAAACAAGAAGAGTCGCATCTGCTGAAGCAAATCCAGCAGCTGGCTCAGGAACTCCATACATTAGTGCAGATGGTGTTGTTGGTGCTGCAATTATTGCAGGTGCAGTGTTCGGTGGTATTGCGGGAGCTTTCTTCCTTAAAGGAAAATCTGGCAAATACGCAGCAATGGGAAGAGGATAAAACAAACCCTCACTTTTCTCTTATTTTATTATCTATTCTTAGTGAATACTAAGAATAAAATTTCTCTCTCTTAATGAATGCTGATCTCGCATTTTATGATAATAAAAGAAATCTATATATCGTAGAAATAGTCGAAAAATATCATGATTCCTATCGTAGGTACTTTCCTAAGTATCCTGTCTTCAATTACAGGACAATTAGGACCAAACTATGATCCATTATTCTATGATGTAATGATTTACATCTTCGGAACCATTATGTTCACGATATTCCTTCTTGGAGTTATCTCGTTCTGGTTGCGTGTACACGGTTGGGCTTACAAAGACAATCGTGAGAGATGGGTTGATGAATTAGACAGACACTTTGAAAGAGAAGGTATCGGTCTTATTCCAGACAACGGTAAATACTGGTAAAATTACCAACTTTCATCTTTTCATTATTTTTAATATTCTTTAGTGAAAACTATGGAGTTTTTACAAAATTTTAATGGTTGTTAATTTTCAGAGTCTATAATACTAGTTTTCTAGTTCTGGTAGGAAATCTTTGTCTTTGGATGAGTCATAATCTTTTGTAGTGAATACTCCCTTGTAGTGATATCCATCTTGTAATGGGGTATTGATGAATTGTGATGATTCTTTATCATTAACATAGAATGTCGATTTGTCTTGATCCATATCTCTTAGAGGAAATTCCCACATCCACAAAAAGTGACCGATTTCCCATGCATGTTCTTCCTCCCATTCAACATAGATGGTTCCATCATCTGTTAGAGTGTACATTGTTCTTTTACATTCCCCCTCATTTAATCCTGCATTGATATTTGCAGGAATTGGTGTTGGAAGACCGTCAATAATTAACTCCAAAGTAACTTTCATTTTGTATGGGGTTTCTCTATCATCAATACAGACTTTCAGAGGATTATCTTGATTTAATTGACTTTGAATGACAGTGCTGCCTAATCCTATTGATATCGCTATGATTGCAGATATTGCAAGAAATTTGATGGTTTTCTTTTTCTTGTAGGGATCCCCCATTCCAGGATATTTCATCGTGATGACTTTGACCAGATTCCTTAAAGCCCTTTCTCTTATTCATACATAATTTCAATTGTGTCGCATTGATCCTGATGATCCGCAAGAAAGTATGTTATTTCATCTGAATCAATTTCTAACCATTCTGATTCTCCTTTGTATGGGAGATAATCTTCGATAAACAAATCTCCCTTTCCTGATATTCTAACAACAATTCTTTCATTTTTTGGTTTTATTTCAAAAGGCAATTTTAGAACTTTTCCTCTTCTTTGATTTTGAATATTTACTTTGTATTTATCAGAACGAAATTCTGTTTCTCCAAAAAAATAACTTTGGAAAATATCTAATTTTGTTATCTTGAAACTTAGCATATTTTCATTATTATTTTCTAGAAGATAAAACTTGGTTTATTGTTTTACGGAAACCGTAAAGAAGAATCTAATAAATGAAAAGGAAAAGTGGGTTGTTTAGATTACTTGCCAGGGTCGTGTTGCAAACGTAATGACATATCCAACACCGATAATAATTGATTGATATGCGATGTTAGTATATGGAATTGGTTTGATAATTGGTTCTCCTTCAACTACTACTGTTTGACCTGGACCTAGTCCTGGACCAACTTTTGCTACGTTGAGTTGGGTGTGTACGTGGTATACACCTGCTTCAAGTGCTTTGGCAGATAGTGAGTAATCGATGACTGAGTTACCTGGAATGTCAAAGACGTTTCCTGGTGGATCTCTTGCCAACATCTCCCATCTGTTACCAGCGTTGGTTGACTCTGTGAAAATGGATAGCCATCCTCTTAGGTCTCTCTCTACTAAACTAACTAAAGTTCCTTGAACTGTCAAGGTTTCGCCAGTTTGTAGGGATTGTCTGTTAAAGGCTTCGTCTTCAATTCTGACAAAACGACTTTGGAGTTGTGCTTGGACACCGTGTGCATCTGCAGTTGGAAGTATTGATTCAACCCAGTTGAAACCTAAAGTTCCCAGTGCAAGTACAACAGCTAGTCCAAATACGAAAATTCTTTTTTCGACCATAGTTATCCCTAAAGTCTGGAAACAAAACACGTCGTTATATGTTTTACCTTAACAACGAGGATCGATATTAAATTCATTGTGTATCATTGATGTATAACATTAAAATTGATAAAAAAATGGACTAAATTATTGTATTTTAAATATAATAATATATAATATTTTTATCTTTTTTCTAATTAACTATAATAAACTGGAAAAAATTACTATTTTTTAAAACTCTTACTTTATATTTCGAATTCACATGTTAGTCTTCATGGCACAGATGCCCGCATTAATCCCAAAAGAAGTTGAGATCCAGAGACTAAAGAAAGTCTGGCTCATCGTTATTGCTATGGGTTCTACTGCAGCATCAGTTGAAGTTGATAACTTCGTTGATGGTTCTTTGCATCAAACCTCTATCAGAGATAGTGCTTTCACACCAGCACACTGGTGGCTATATTCCCACTTCATCACATTACCACTTGGATGGGGAGCAGCAGCAATCTATGATAGAAAAATCCCAGTTCTTAGGGGCCCAAATAATTCAATGAACACTGGATTGAAGATGACCATTCTTGGTTACCTTGCAACCATGTTTACAATTGGTGTCAATGAGATGTGGCATTTCTGGTTTGTAGAAGAAATATTCGCAGTTCCAAACCATTGGATGTTTAACATGGGAGTCGTAGTGGCTTTCATGGGTGCACTAGCATACGTAGTTAGAGTATATGCTCGACTCGTAGAACTTGGTGCAGAAACTCCTGGAGAGAACCCATACGTTGCAGAGATGTACAAGATGGCCTTAGAAGGCAAGTTGTACAGCAGAGCAATTCCTTAGAAAAAGTGCATTAGCACATTTTTTTATTTTATTATTTTTTAGAATATAACGTAGATCGTACATATTACATTCTATTAAGAAAGACTTAAAAGAATCTGAATTAGAATAATTCCAGAATGACTCTTCCTAAAGGATTCGGTTCTGGTGGCGGTGGCGGTTCATCAAGCGCTGACATAGAACGAATGATTGGTAGACGCGTTGAAAATATGACTGGTATGATCACAATATCATTCTGGGCAGCAATATTGTCGACTTTTGCTGGTACTGCAGCAGGATATTTCTATTATCCATGGGCATATCCAACAGCAAGTGGTCACTTTGCCTTCATCGTACTTACAATCATTATCACAATAGGTTACATCTTCTGTGTTAAAGTCATGGAAGAAGGTTCCAACAAAAACAGCAATGGCATCGTTGGTGCCAGTGTTGCTGGTGCAACTGTGTTTTGCTTGTTTGTATCACTATACGTTGGTTGGTAACTAGAAGGAAACCCCTTCAGTAATTTTCTTTTTCATTTTATGTTTAAAAAGAAGATTACGTTTTTTATTATTTTGACAAAGTCTGAAATAACGATCTTCATCATACTCTAAAATTTTATATACTGACCGTTTCATCATCTTCTTATGGTCTGGTTAAGACGATGTACACACTACTTATTCATAGTAGTTGTTGCAGTTAACTCAACTCTGTTAACAATTAATGCAGGAGATTACATCTTCTACACTGACTGGGCTTGGACTTCGTACACGGTATTTTCAATATCGCAAACGTTGATGCTTATTGTAGGTGCAACATATTACCTAACATTTACAGGCGTTCCAGGCACAGCAACGTACTACGCTCTAATTATGACAGTATACACATGGATAGCAAAAGGTGCATGGTTTGCACTCGGATATCCATATGACTTCATTGTAACTCCAGTTTGGCTACCTTCAGCAATGCTGTTGGACTTGGTTTACTGGGCAACAAAGAAGAACAAGCACTCCTTGATACTGTTTGGCGGCGTACTGGTAGGAATGTCATTACCATTGTTTAACATGGTAAACCTGATAACAGTAGCAGACCCACTAGAAACGGCATTCAAATATCCAAGACCAACGTTGCCACCATATATGACACCAATTGAACCGCAAGTCGGCAAATTCTATAACAGCCCAGTTGCTCTTGGTGCAGGTGCAGGTGCAGTATTGGCATGTACGTTTGCAGCTTTAGGTTGTAAATTAAACACTTGGACATACAGATGGATGGCCGCTTGGTCAAAGTGGGACTAAAACTCCAACCTTTTCATTTTATTATATGCCTCATAGATGATTCTCTACAAAAATTTTTGATTCTAAAAATTTAAAAAAACTTGATTTAATTTTTTTAATAATTTTTAATCAATAATTCAAAATGTCCAGTTCGTTTTTTGGAGTTTGAGTTAATAGAACGGTTTACCTGGATTCTGTTAATCTTCCAAGATTTGTCTGAGAATATTTTCGCAACTTCTTTAGAGTCAGAATTTGATAATAGAACTTTGCATCCTTTAGAATCTAATTTCATACAAAGTTCGGCAAGTCTAATTAGATCCTCATATGTGAAACTTTTGTTGGTATAACTTGTAAAGTTGGCAGTTTCACTAACTGGTTGATAAGGCGGATCAAAGTATACAAGATCACCTTTTTTTGCATCTTGAAGGACTGATTTAAAATCCCTACATTTTATGGCAACTTTGCTTGATTGTAAAATGGCACTTACTGAGCGTAAGTTTTCCTCATTCACTATGTTGGGATTTGTATATCTACCTAGAGGGACATTGAATTTCCCCTTACTGTTAACTCTGTACAATCCATTAAAACATGTTCTATTCAAAAAGAGTAATCTTGATGTTTTTTCAATTTCATTTTTTGGATTTGACTCTCTAACTGAATAATAGTATGTTTTAGAATCCTTTTGATAATTTCTTTCATGATTTTTTAGAGATGAAATTAACTCATCAACTCTATTTCGAATTGTAGTGTATGTTAAAACCAAATCAGAGTTTAAATCTGAGATACTGCATTTTTGAGTATTTTTCTCTGTAAGAATGTGGAACAGTAATGCACCTCCACCTAAAAATGGCTCATAATAGGTGCCAAAAGTTTTAGGCAAATTTTCATTTAGTATGGGAATTAGTTGACGTTTTCCACCTGCCCATTTTACAAATGGTTTTGGAGTAGTTGAAATTTGACTGTATTCTTGTTTCAATAGTTGTAATTGCAAAAATCATTAACAGCACTATACATAAAATAATTTGATCTGGAACTAACTTTTTCCTAGTCATGAAATAACTTAAATAGAAATTTCGTAAATCGGGATCATCTGTGATTTAAAAAATAGAAAGCTTCGAACGGGATCTGAACCCGTGACCTTTACATTACCAATGTAACGCTCTACCAGACTGAGCTACCGAAGCACAAATTTCTCCTGTAGAAAATCCTTATAATTCTTCATTTTGAGTGGTAAAACTCTAAACTGTTAAATTTCACTCAGATTTTTATCCTTTTGGAGGAGTAATCAAGCCTGGCCAAAGTAAGCATTATGTGCTTTTGGACATGCAGGACTTAAGATCAAATAATGGGTGATCCTGTCTCTCAGGAGTTCGTGGGTTCAAATCCCACCTCCTCCACTTATCTTGGATTTTTTATTCCTCTAGAGTTTAGAACTTCATAAACATCTGGCAGTGAAAATACAAATCCAACATGGACACAATCTTTCTCATCACAGAGCTGACAAAATAATTCGCCTTTTTGAATTGCAACTTCTGCAATTCTATTTTTAATATTATCTTTTAGAACAACACGATCATCATCAACTGAAATCTTTTCGATCTTTGGAGCATATCTTGCAAAGGTTTTGTCCTTTTGCATCATCTCCTCTAACATGTAAGTCACATAGCCGGCAAAACTGTTGACTCCTTTCATCGTTAGGTCGTCTTTACTCTTTTGATAAACTTCATGGAATTTATCATAAACAGTTTCCGAAACAGTGATTGATTTGAATCCAGCTTTTGGCAATTTACTTTTCCTTACCGTACTATACAGTACCCAAGTATATAATGTTTTATTTTAAAATAGTACCTGTTAATTTTAAATGAAAATTAGTCTTTATAGAATACTATGGTCTAAGAGCACTATGGGAAAAGGCTATTCCGCTGAGGAAATAAGAGAAAAAATAATTTCAATTTTAGACGATTCAATTTCTGGAATGTCTGGAGTTGAGATTTCTAAAAAAGTAGGAATCAATAGAATTACAATGTCAAAATATCTTAGAGTTTTTGCAGCAGAAGGATTGCTTCGACAAAAGAATATTGGAAATATTATTTTATGGTTTTTAGAGCCAGGACAAGAGTCATTCAATTTTCCTGATGATTATTTCAAAGTGGTTCCACAGTATCTTGATTATTTGGTAAAAGGTACTGAGGATCAAGTTTATTCTTTGATTCGTAATTGTATGTATTCTGGAGGTATTGTGAATCGTTTGGTATTGGAAGTGATTTTACCCTCTATTGATCATATCAAGAAATTGTTTGATGATGGAAAAATTGGGGCCTCTGAACAAAATCTCTTGATGAATACTATCTCAAAATCCCTTCAAATTTTTAATCAAATTCAAGTTGTCTCTGACCCCAAAAAAAACGTGGTTGTAATAGCAGCTGAATCTCAAAGTAAACTATATTCTGAAGCTGCTTCTGCGGTTTACCATTCTAATGGATGGAAAGTGTCTCATTTGGGAGATATGTCATCTTCAATCAATGTGTTATTTGATCTTGATCTTCAAAAATTAATAGGAAAAATCTGGAAACAAAAATCTGGTATTTTGGTAATAGCCGTTTTTTCTCAAACTGATGAGGGGCTAAGATTTTTTGCAGATTCTATAAATTCAATAAAAGAAAAATCTGGAAAACAAATAAAATTAGCACTTTGTGGAAAAGTGTCTAAAAAAACAAAAATCCAATCCGATTTAACATCTGAAAAAATGGGTGATATTTTACAATGGTCTCAAACAATTTCTCAAAATTTAAAATGATGAAAAATGGGCCCGATGTGATTCGAACACATGACCTTTCGATTATCAGTCGAACGCTCCAGCCAAGCTGAGCTACGAGCCCACGAACAAATCTCTAGGCTAGACTCATTTAAGTTTAATTTCCTTTCCACTTAATTGAACATCCAATTGAAGGGTCAAAATTTTTTTCAATTTTTTCTCCAGCTATCAATTTCTCCATATTGATAATCATTGTTTTTTCAGTTACCTCATCATCTGGTTTCACGGCGTTATCGATTTTTCCATGAAAAACTAACTGTTTTTGTGCATTAAACAAGAATGGATCTGGGGTGCACATTGCACCATATTTTTTTGCAATTTCCTGTGTTTCATCAACTAGATAATCAAATTCAAATTCTTTTTCTTTTGCTGTTTCTTTCATAGCTTCAAAACTATCTTCAGGATAGTCTGTAGAATCATTGCTGTTGATTCCAATTATTGCTATGTCTTTACCGCATTTTTTGAATAATTCATTGAGTGCATCTACTTTTGCTTTCACATATGGACAATGATTACACATGAAAATTATTAGAATCCCTTTGTAATTCTCATAATCATTTAATGAATGCATTTTATCGTCAAT
Organism: uncultured Candidatus Nitrosopumilus sp.; assembly: GCA_905479565.1. Classification (GTDB taxonomy): domain Archaea; phylum Thermoproteota; class Nitrososphaeria; order Nitrososphaerales; family Nitrosopumilaceae; genus Nitrosopumilus. Next base: position 12,167 of record CAJQMY010000024.1, on the reverse strand, counting down.
ACCCTTTAATTCAAAATCTGGTGCGATATCCCCTGTTTTTAGTTTGATTTGTGATTCTAAAAGTACCATATTGAAAATGTCGTGTTTTCAAATAAAATCCTTACCGAGAAGACAACAATTAAAATCCACACTTGATCAATCTTTCTTGTGGGCCGGTAGTATAGCCTGGTAGTATACCCGCCTTGCACGCGGGGGGTCACGGATTCAAATTCCGTCCGGTCCACTTTCTGATCATACGATCAATGCTGAAATTCAGACTTCAGGATGGATTTAAATAGGATAAGTTTTGGTTTTTCTATATGGCAAGTTCAGCAGACGCATGGCCGGTATTTATTCCACTCATTGTTGGTTTGGTTCCAGGTTTAATTTACTGGTTAGCAATTACCGCAAAGAGAAAATAAAATTTACATCTATTTTTAATTTATTTTTGTTCTACTAACTGTTAGTGTGAACTGGGTTTAACGTTGTTACCTTTCTTGTTCACTATTTGTTATGCTACATGAAATTAATCCCTAATTCCATGAAAAATTATGATGAAGGTAGTTTTATGTACATTTTTGATATTACTATTGATTCCTTTTTCTCAAGCATTTTCAGCAGAAGTTACTGATACCCCTTCTACCCTGACTGTATTTCTTGACAAAGAAAATATTCATGTTTATCAAGATTCAGATGGATATACCGTTGTAGTTGGAATCGTTAAAAACAATAATTCACAAACAGCTATAAAAAATGTCGAAATTCAAGTTAAATTTTTTGATGAGTTTAGTTTTACTCCTTTAGAGATTGTTAAAGGAAATACAACACTTGAAGTTATTACAAAAAATGGTGAATCCACATTTTCAATAATCTCAAAAACCCCAAATCCTGAAATTACTGACGCATCGGTTTCACTTTTAGGATTTGATCCTTCATCCGAAAAATCTCCAGGACTTACTGTATACTCTACTGATGTGTTTTTGGATAAATCCTTTAAATTTTCAGGAGTTTTACAAAATGGAGGGGCACCAAGTTCAAACACCAAAGTCCACCTTGCATTTTATGATGGTTTTGAGCCCCCTAGAATTCTTAGTGTATCTACGATTGAATTGGGAAATGTAGATTTAAACACTGATGTATCATTTGAGTTGGATGAAGAAATTAACTCTAGAGCAGTAGGATTTTTCTTGTTTGCAGAATCCAGTGTTTTTATTTCTGATTTGGTGGATGTTGGAATTACTGAATCTCGAATTCCTAATAAATTAGTCACTATCTCAAATGTATCAGTAGAAGATACTAGTGGAAATAAATTGTCTGAATTACGTGTAGGTTCTCAAGCAAACATAAAAAGTGAAACTTTGATTCAATTTGCTGCAGATGAAGAATCTAATGAAACTGCCTACACATACTATGTACAGGTAAGAGAATCTGGAGAATCTCCATATGTAGAATATGTTGGAACATTTGATGGGCGATTCATTGGAACAGGTCAAGAAATACAAACCATAGATTGGATTCCAGAAAAAGCCGGTTTGTATTTTATTGAAACCTTTGTTTGGGATCGAAATAATATTCCAATTGCCGATCAGGGTCCATTTGTTCTAGTAATCATAAACTAAATTACTGCAATTTTTGTTGCTTCTCACCGTTTAAATGCAGAAAGGAATGTACAATCTTAATTATGAATAAGAAAATTTTCATTATTACAATAGTTTCATTAATCATGGTAATTTCTTCAGGACAATCTGTTTTGGGTTATGGTGGACCACCTGAACAAAGTAGTGCTAACAATTACACTGTAGATATTATTTCTGATAACACATCATATGCGCTTGGAGAATCTATAATATTTTCTGGTAGCGTAAATAAATATGATGAAGATAGAAATTTACGAATTACAATTTTTGGTACTGGTAATAATCTAATTGTTTCTCAAAAAACCCCTGTAAATGATGATGGTACATTCTCACATGAAGTAAATCTTAACAAAAAATTCAGTGATGGTAAATTCAAAGTAAAAGCTCAATATGGTAATTCAAAGGCAACAATTGCACTCATTTCATTCGAAGTAATTTCTAACAATATGGTTTCACAAGATAACAAGATCCCTGATTGGATTAAGAATAATGCTGGATGGTGGGCAGATGGACAAATAGATGATAATTCATTTGTTGACGGAATTCAATTCTTAATCAAAGAAGGATTCATAAAATTATCTAAATAAATCAGAATTTCTAAATAATTTAGGGTAAAAATCAACAAAAAACTAGTAGATTTATTTTTAAAGAAAATTATCATCTTACATGTCCAAATTCTCTCTTGTAGCAATGGGCGGAACTTTTGATATTATTCATAAAGGACATCTTACTTTACTATCAAATGCATTTGATATTTCTGATAAAGTTATCATAGGAATTACAAGTGATGAATTTGCTGTAAAAAAAGGTAAAATTCTTACAAACAAATATGATCAACGTTTTAAAAATTTAACATCTGTTTTGACAAAAAAATTCCCTGACACTCTTTTTGAAATTAGTAAACTGGAAAATGATTTTGGACCGGCAGTTCTTGAAATAGATGTTGAAGCGTTAATTGTTAGTGATGAAACAAGCAATCAGGGCACTGTTCTTAATGAATTGAGAACAAAAAAAAATCTCCCACCAGTTCAAATTGTTACGGTTCCAATGTTTTTAGCTAAAGATGGTACCAGAATATCTACGACTAGAATTAAAAACTCTGAAATCGATATTGATGGAAACTTGCTATCAATTGACAAGTAGCTTATCGAACTTTGAGTAATTGGAATAAAACAAAATTCTTGGACTGAGTCTTATGGCAATCATTAACCATATGATGAAAAAAATTGATACTGATGTAACAAATCTTAAGCAGGGATTACATCCTCAAAACCTTTCATACTGGTATGATAAAATTATGAAAGAAACTATTGAAATGGCCCCGCCATGGCTTCAGGATAAAATCAAAGTACATCAGGATCCTGTTCTTCCAATGAAATTTAATTTAGATATCTCAAAACGTGCTGTAAGATACTTTATGATTGTCGTTGATAATAATTTGGATGATATGCCATATTCGACGAAACTCTATTTCCTTAAAGTGCAAGAAATAATGTCAACTGAAATGGATAAATCTCTAGTTTAATGAGATTTTTTTATTCTAGGCACAAACTAAAGCCCTAAGTATCTATAACCAATTTATCTTAATTTCTCTGTTAATGGATTTATACAAATCAAAGTATTCAGATGGAAAAACAGATGGAAGAAATTCTAGATCAGAAAATAATGCATCTCGTTCTTTTAGAAATTCTGGAGACACTCGAGGTTCAAGATATTCCAGAGATGAATCTACAACTGTAACTTGCTCTGATTGCGGTACTGAATGTACAGTTCCATTTGTTCCAAGAACTAACAAACCAGTTTACTGCAGTGATTGTTTCAGGCAAAACAAACCGCAGGATTCAGGAAATGACAGATATTCCAGAGATGATAGGGGTTCACGTTCTTCATCTCGACGAGAATCTAGTAGAGATAGTAATAGATCTAGAAAACTTCGAAATGATAAATTTTTGAGAAAACAAGAGAGCTTCTTTTCAGGTGGCTCAGACAAATTTTTTGAAACCATTAAAGAAAAATTATATGAAATTCTGGGTGGAAAAGTCTGCTCAAGTTGTGGTTTTAGCGATGAAAGAGCTTTAGGAATAAGCCCAATTTCTGAAAATGTTACTACCGATAATTCTGGACGTGGCGGTGATGCTGCTTCATGGGGCAAATATATCTCGGCACCAGAGGTTGCTAGAGCGGAACTAAAGGTATTTTGTTTAAATTGCAATCAAATTAGAGAACCATCTACAAAATCTACCAGAGATAGTTCAAGACCAAAATCAAAAAAGAGTAAATATTTCCCTAGATGATTAGTAAAATCAACTTTGAGAATTTGTTAACACTTTAATTATAATTATTTTTAAATTAATCCATGAATGGTGATTTCAAAGCATTAGGGATTTCTCTAATTGCTGTTGTTGGGATTGTAACTGCATATGCTGTATTTGGTCTATAGAATCATTCTTTGACTATTTCTACAACATGTCCAATTATTTTAGTTGAAATTAACGTATGTTCTTTGTCCAATACTGATTGTATAAAATCTGCAAAACACTCTACTGTTTCTTCATTTTTTAATAGTATGCTGTGAGCAGATTTATCTTTCAATGAAATTACCAGTTCATTTTTCACAATATTTAGAATTCCTGTGATAAAAGTTTCTTTTCCATCCTTTATGAAAATAAGACTAGATAGTTTTTGTGCTTCATACTTATCATCACAGGTAATGTTAATTTTCATTTATTCTCAAAAAGAAACTGTTCTATTTGGTTTTTAGCTTTTTCTCTATTTTGCTGATGGATTGCAAGAAATGCATTAATTTTATTAATTAAGATTACTTTTAGTTCGCCTGAAAGTAGTTTTCCTGATTTGTAATCGTCATAAATTATTTTTAATTTATCATCATCTGGCTCAAAAAATATCCTTAGGTATTGATAGGATACATCGATATCTGGATTTCCACCAAGTTTTCTATGTTGTTCAATATCTGGTTGTCCTCCTGAAAATGCATGTTTGTTAATTTTATTTTTTACTTCAGATGGGGAGTCAGTTGTGTATATTGTACCTTTTTCATCCGATGCTGACATTTTTCCACCTGGTCCTTCTAAACTAGGAATCATAATATTGTGAATCAATGCGGGTTTTTGTTTTCCTATTTTTTGTGCTATATCGCGTGTTAGTCTAAAATGAGGATCTTGATCAACACCTAATGGAATTAGTACTGGTTTATCTTCAATAAAACACGGAGCTGATTGTAATGATGTGTAAAATATCATCCCGATATTTGTTTCGTTTGTAAATCCAAACGTAGCTTTTGTATTTGAAAAATTAATTTTTTTTGCCACCTGAGCTGCAATTGGATATAACGCTTGAATATTCCTTGTATTTATGATAATTTTTGTTTTTTCTGGATTGAAACCTAATGCGATAAAATCTAATGCATTTTCATAAGCAAACTTCCTTGTATCTTCTAAAGTAAGATTGGGTTTTGAAAAAAATTTTTCATCATCTGTAAGTTGGAAATACATGTTAACATCAAACTTTTCTTGTAACCATTTTGCAAACATCCAAGGTACTAAATGACCGATATGGGTATGTCCAGATGGCCCTCTTCCAGTATATAGAAAGAATTTGTTACCTTTTTCATATTCGTCTAAAATTCTAGGCATTTCTCTATGGGAGAAAAAAATGCCCCTTCTGAGCATAAAATGTCCCTCTCCAGTAATTCCTTTGATCCTCTCCAGTAATTCTGAAGAAATCTTTTCAGTTCCAAATTGCTTGATCAGTTTATCATAGTCAATATCGCCTTCAACATGCCAAGGCGTTACAATAAAGTCATCCGCTGACATTCATCTTGACTTAGGTTAAGGTTTAAAAAGTCTTTTTCGGATTCTTGCTGTTGTTGCAAGTTTTTCATGATATTGAAAAAAAAATTATCATCTCATTACGAGATAATCTAAAACAAACTCCTGAATCCTTGGAAAAATCAACACATCTTTCTCCTGATCAAATTAGACGCGGAATTGAATGGTTGAAATTAAAAGATCTGGCAATTGTTTTTGAATCAAAATCAAGTATGATAAGTTTAGGAAAAAATGGAATCGAATCATTTGAAAAAGGATTGCCTGAAAGAAGATTACTAAATCTACTAAAAGATGGACCAAAAAAATTATCTGACTTACAAAAAGAATTGGGATTTGTATTTGGGCCATCAATAGGTTTAGCTAGAAAAAATAATTGGGTAGAATCTTCATCTGATGAAATTTCCATAAAAAATCCGCCTTCAGATCTTCCAGGTGAAAAAACTCTCAACCTAATTGGTAATGAGAAACTATCTAAAGATAAACTTGACAGTACTGATTTGTCTGGACTTCTAAGAAGACCTGATTTTATTGTTGAGGATGTCATTAAAACAAAAGAAATTTCATTATCCAATATTGCAAAATCCATTAAGATTTCAGATTCAGTTGGAGATATTGATGTTGAAGCTAATGTTCCAGAAGTTTTTGTTGCAAGAACTCATCCATTAAAAGATACAATTGATGAAATTCGTGAAATTTTTGTTACACTTGGTTTTTCAGAAATTTTAGGTAATATGACGCAATCAAGCTTTTGGAATTTTGATGCTCTTTTTACTCCGCAAGATCATCCGGCTAGAGAATTACAAGACACATTTTACCTTGATAAAATAAATGCTAAAAAAATTGGAACCCCTGAACAAATTAGCAAAGTTTCTGAATCACACAAAAAGAATTGGAGGTATAGATGGGACATAAATGAAGCAAGGAAAATGGTACTTAGAACTCATACTACTTGCGTAACTATCAAACATTTAGCTGAAACTAAACCTGATGAGGCACGAATTTTTTCATTGGGGCGTGTATTTAGAAATGAAAAAGTCAGTTACAAACATCTTGTGGAATTTAATCAAATTGAAGGAGTTGTTGTTGGAAAAGATGCATCTTTAAAAAATTTAATGGGAATTCAACGAGAATTTTACAAACGAATAGGTATAACGAAGATAAAATTCTGGCCAACCTTTTTTCCATATACTGAACCGTCACTTCAGACTATGGTTTACAATGAAAAATTAGGAAAATGGATTGAATTATTTGGAATGGGTATTTTTAGACCTGAAGTAACTAAACCACTTGGAATTACACAACCTGTTTTAGCTTGGGGTGGTGGAATTGAAAGAATTGCAATGTTAAAGTATGATCTAGATGATGTAAGAGAGTTTTACAACAACAATCTTGGGTGGTTAAGGAGTACTAAAAAATGCCAGTAGTTGAATTATCTTATTCTCGTCTTCAAAAATTAATTGGAAAAGTATCAAAAAAACAAATTTCTGATTCTTTACCTTTTCTTGGGTTAGATATTGAATCAGAAGATAAAGATCTTGTAAGGGTTGAATACAGTCCAAATAGACCTGATTACTCAACTGATTTTGGTATTGCACTAGGTTTGCAAGGATTACTTGGGATTAAGATTGGTCCAATAAAACTAAATGTAAAAAAATCAAGTAAATATACAATTCTTGTTAAATCCAATGTCTCAAGAATTAGGCCGTTTGTAACTGGAATTATTGCAAAAAATGGAAAAATTGATGATAAAACAATCAAACAACTAATGACAATGCAAGAAGATCTGCATTTTGGAATTGGAAGAAAAAGAAAAAAATCCTCTATAGGGATACATGATTTAGATAAAATCTCATTTCCGTTAGTTTACACTACAACTAATAGAAATCACACGTTCATCCCACTAAATTCTGAAAAAGAATTGAGCATATCTGAAATACTTGATACTACTGATGTTGGAAAAGATTATGGTTCTTTACTTGGACAGTCTTCTCAGGTTCCTATAATTTTAGATGAGAAACAAAATACGGTATCATTTCCTCCAATTATTAATGCCGCTACTACAACTGTCACGACTAAAACAAAAAATCTCTTTGTAGAGGTAACTGGTCTCAATAAAGAGGATGCTGAAGACATGTTATCAGTAGTGGCCACTGTTTTACAAAGTGCTGGTTTTACTTTAGAATCAGTAAAAATTACAGGAGCCAAAAATTCTTCACCAAAATTAGACTATAGAAAAATGACTGTTAATTCTTCATTAGTTAATCAAATTTTAGGTTTGAATCTTTCATCTTCAAAGATTGTCTCATCTTTGAAAAAATCCCGATTGGATGCATCATCTAAAGGAGCAAACATTATTTGTACAATACCTGCATATCGATTTGATATTTTTGGTCCTATGGATTTGGTAGAAGAAGTTGCTTTAGGATATGGCATTCAAAATCTTGAACCTACAATATCGCCTTCTCAAACTATTGGAAAAACAAACTCTGTTTCATTAAAACTAAAATTATTAGATCAAACTATGATTGGAGTTGGATATCTTGAAGCTTTGAATTCTAGTTTGACCAGTAAACGTGTGCTATATGATATGACTAACAGAGATTCAACAAAACATCTTTCCGTACTTGACTCAAAAAGTAAGGAACATACTATTTTACGTGATTCTATACTTCCAGGATTATTAGAGAATCTTTCAAGAAATATTCATGAGTCTTACCCTCAAAAAATGTTTGAAACTGGAACTGTATTTACAATCAAAAGTCCCATATCTGAAAAAATTAATTTTTCTGGAATTAGTGCTCATAAAGATGCAAATTTCACAGAAATTAAATCAATAATTCAGACTGCATTAAATATTGGATTTGGAATTAAAGTAGAAACAAAAACTGCAACTAATTCTACATTCGAAGAAGGTCATTGCGCATCAATTGTTCTAGACAATGTACCGATTGGTATTATTGGAAAAATTGATTCAAAGATTGTTGAAAACTACAAAATTCGCGTACCTGTAATGGGATTTGAAATTTCTTTGTCAGACTCTATTCTTAGAACTTAAAACAAATTTATCAAAAAATAGTTTTTAACATTATTTCTTCAATGGTTTTTAGTAGGAGTGATTCTATAATTAATCGCCCAAGAGCAAGCATGCAGACGGATTAGGATGAGTCGATCGTAATGATACCAGTGATTTCTAATTCACCCAGGTGTGCTACATTATGGGCAACCCCGGTTTCAGAACGCGAGGAGGCGTATGGCTATGACCAATGAGTTTGTGCGAGTCAGAACCGGGGAACATATTTTTCAAAAACCATTAAACACGGATAAAATATGATAAAATGAAATGGCAAATTACTGGTTAGCAAAACAAGAACCTAGTGGACCAAGAGGATATAATTTTGAACAACTCAAAAAAGAAAAAACAACGGTGTGGGATGGGGTCCATAATAATTTAGCACTAAAGCACATGCGGGAAATGAAATCAGGTGATCTGGTATTTTTTTATCATACAGGAGATGAACGACAAGTCGTTGGAATTATGCAAGTTACTTCAAAACCCTATTCAAATCCTAAAGAAGATGTAGAAAGATTTGTTGTAGTTGATGTGAAATATAAAAAAACATTGAAACGCCCAGTAACCCTCGATGAAATGAAAAAAGAGAAAAAATTCAAAAATTGGGAATTGATTCGAATTTCAAGGTTATCTGTAATGCCAGTACCCAAGCCTATTTGGGATGCAATTGTAAAGATTTCTCAAAACTAGCAATAATCGGTTTATTGATATAGTCGATTTATCTAATTTCTGTATGGCAACAGCTTATGTTTTAATAAACTGTGAACTAGGTTCTGAAGAAGCTATTATCCAGCAACTAAAGGGCTTAGAAGGTGTAAAAGAAGTTCATGGAACTTTTGGTGCATATGATATTTTGGCCAAGATCGAATCTGACACTGTTGAAAAACTTAGAGAAACAATTACCTGGAAAATTAGGAAAATTGAAAAGATTCGCTCAACTCTTACCTTGATGGGTATTGAAGGTCAAACATAAACACCCTTTTTTCTTATTATGATTCTGCATTTTATTTTTGTAGTACCTGAGGAAGATCGTGAAAAACGACAATTTGAATTTGAATATGTTAAAAAGATGAGTAAATTTTTTCAGGTTTGGTTAAAAGAAAAATTTAGTCAAAATTATGAAATTCGGTGCGATGAAATGATTACATCTCCTAGGAGCATTCTTCAACGCCTTGACACACATACGTTAGTACGAGATCATCATCAACGTGGTGATAATATTTATCATTTCTATCTAACTCATTTCAAACCTTGGTGGACTGATTGTACTTGTGATGGATACCATGCTGAAAATTTTGGAATGGCATTTTGGCAATCTTCAAAAGAATCTAATGATACTTTGTTCCTTGCAGAAAAAAATTGCACTACTGTTTCACATGAACTGGTTCATGAAATGTTAAGGATTGCTGGTCATAAAAAATTCATCCAAGACGTACATGACGTATGGACCAAACATCTTTTTGAACAGTTAGAATTTGAACAATATGGCGAAGATTTTAAAAAAACTGAAGGCAAACCGATGTTTTTAGCAATGGACACTTCACAATTTAATTTAAAATAAGATATTTACAATTAACATTTAGTAACTGAATAAATATTATTTTCAAAATTCGCAGTTTTAAAATCCAATTTGTTTTCTGGATCATTATTTCTTGATTTGCTTAACGTTTCAAGTTCTACAAGAGCATCCCCTCTAAAGCCTACTGAAGAACCATAAATCCCATCAGTCAACATGGTGCCATGATCTCCCTTTTTGATATCATCTACCATGTCATAAAATCTGGTTGTTTCTTTTTTGTTTACTGGGTTTCCTGTTGCTTTGTTAAATGCAACTGCTATGTACATTCCGTTGTTTTTTACTGCAACAGGAATTTTGTGATTTTTACCTGATACACCAGGAATTGTATCGTTGACTATGACTTCACATTTATGATACATACTTGACACGTATGCAAAGAATCTGTATTGGGCATATTTTCCTGCAGAATCTTCTTCACATCCAACAAAAACTTTATGCAATAATTCCAAAGCATCATCATTCATACTTTGCAATCTGTCATCTATTCTTCCTCTTTCAAGAAGTTCTGATTTGCATTCTTTTGCAACTAAAACTAAAATAAAATCTGGCAAATTGTAATTTTTAAGAGCTGCAACAAATGCACCTGCTTGTGACATGCCAAATTTTGGAAATCCTTTATTGACCATGATTATACCTCAATTTAGAAAATTTACCGCTCATTAACACTGTATTAAAGGGCAGTATTTGGCTTATAATTGTTAAGAATTTAGATGCCTATTAAAATAATTTTTTGAATTTCCCAATTGTAAATATTAAATTTGGGATTAATCTATCACATTCTGTGGAAACTGACACTACTCCAGAGCTTGTTTCTAATGTCTATTTGAAATTAAAAAATAATATTGTAAAATATAGAAATTTAGTGGGAAGGCCATTAACACTTTCGGAAAAAATCTTATCTGGACATCTACATGAAATTAATGATACTGTTTTTGCCGGGGGAAAAGACTATGTCTTTTTAAAACCTGATAGAGTTGCATTGCAAGATGTTACAGGACAAATGGTAATGCTTCAATTCATGCAAGCAGGATTGAAACAAACGGCCGTACCGACAACCGTACACTGTGATCATCTCATTAGAGCAGAAGTTCAAGGTGATATTGACATGAAAGTTTCACTTGATGAAAATAGTGAAGTTTTTAAATTTTTACAATCTGCATCTGCAAAATATGGATGTGGTTTTTGGAAACCTGGCGCAGGTATTATTCATCAGGTAGTTCTTGAAAATTATGCATTCCCTGGTGGATTGATGATTGGTACTGATTCGCATACTCCAAATGCAGGCGGTCTCGGGATGATTGCAATAGGTGTTGGTGGATTAGATGCTGCAGAAACTATGGCTGGCATGCCTTGGGAATTACTTTACCCTAAAAAAATCGGTGTAAAATTAACTGGAAAACTTAGCGGATGGACTGCTCCTAAAGATATTATCTTAAAAGTTGCTGATGAGCTAACTGTTTCTGGTGGCACAAATGCTATTGTGGAATATTTTGGACCTGGAACGAAGTCTATCAGTTGCACAGGCAAAGCCACCATTACTAACATGGGTGCTGAAATTGGTGCTACTTGCTCTGTATTCCCATATGATGAAAGTATGGAAACTTATCTTAAATATACAAACAGAGAAGGTATTGCTCAATTAGCAAATCAAAATAAAGAATCTCTTGTTGCGGATCCTGAAATAGAATCAAATCCGGAACAATTCTTTGATAGAGTAATTGAAATTAATCTTTCAACATTAGAACCACACATTGTAGGTCCTCATACTCCTGATTTGGCAAGAACAATATCAGAACTATCTGATGATGTAAAATCTAAAGACTATACTGATCCGATTTCTGTTGCATTAATTGGTAGTTGTACAAATTCTTCTTACGAGGATATGTCTAGAGCTGCAAGTTTAGCTGAACAAGCTAAAGCCAAAGGAATTAAAGCAAAGATTCCTCTATTGGTAACTCCCGGCTCTGAACAAATTCGTGGTACTATAGAGAGAGATGGACAAATGGATTCTCTTATCGATATTGGTGCAACTGTTTTAGCAAATGCATGTGGTC
>CAJQMY010000023.1 GCA_905479565.1 uncultured Candidatus Nitrosopumilus sp. | reverse complement strand
GCGATGGCAGAACTGGTGATGACAATGGTAATGATGTAATATCAACTTCTCCATCTGGTACCGGTCCAACTGATGGACTATTACCAGCTGATGATGATGACGGTATTACTGTATCCTTTGAATTCTCAGAGGATGAAACAGTAGTCGGCTCAGCATTAGTCAGATGGAACATTGGTGAAGTACAGTGGCTTGAAGCAAGTTATCCTGCAAGCGGAACTGGCGTTGTTAGAGTAATTGATCCAGACATGAACTTAGATCCAGAAGCAGTCGACAACTTCGATGTCGACGTATGGTCTGATTCTGACGCTGGTGGTATCGACTTAACTGTAACTGAAACTAATGAGGCAACCGGTATATTCGAGGGAACAGTGTTCTTCACTATTCTTGATGAATCATCTGGTCACAGACTCAGAGTTGCAGAAGGTGACACTGTCACTGCAGAATATGAAGATAACACCTTACCTGATCCTTATACAACAGCAGATGAACTTGATATCACTGCCACTTCGCTAATCGGTACTGTTGTACCACCTCTCGAGAGAGCACCAGCTGCTAACTTGAGAACAGTTGATTCCTTCGGTAACAGTTTAGATACTGTTTCTGTTGATCAACAGGTGCAAATCAGCGCTGACTTAGCAAATGGTCAAGATAGAGAGCAATCATTCGCATACTTGGTACAGATTCAAGATGGTAACGGTGTTACAGTCTCACTAGCATGGATTACAGGTTCACTATCTGCTGGTCAATCATTCAGCCCGGCATTATCATGGATTCCAACACAAGCAGGAACTTACACAGCAACTGCATTTGTATGGGAATCAGTAGATAATCCAACGGCATTATCACCACCAGTCAGTACAACTGTAATAGTAAACTAGTTCAAATTATCCTTTTTTTCTTTTTTTTGAATACTTCTTAACGAAAGTTATGCACAATTTTTTCAGAAGTAATATCTAGGAGAAGATTGAGAATAAATTAAATTGAAATTTAAAATTTTATTTTCAACTTTAATCATTCTTTTACTTACAAATGTCCCAAATTCCTTTGCAGAAGAACTTGAACTTTTTACAACAAGTAATGTATATTCTCCTGAACAATACCTGCAAGTATATGGTAAAGGATTACCTGAGGAGAACTTAATCATCAGAGTTTTTGCTCCTGACGAAACAATTGCAAAATTTGATCAAATTACCACAAATTTTGATGGTACATTCAACTATGCGTTATTAACATGGCCTGAGCCATCCACTGATTTTCCATATGGGACATATACTGTTGAATTAATTAGTACTGAACAAAACGGGGTTTCAAAAAAAATTGATGTCAAGTTTTCATCTACAACTGAATTGCTTGATATACCTGTTGAAAGATTTGTAAACACACTAGTTTTTGCTCCTGAAACCGCGGCAAAGGGTCAGCCAATTCGAGTTTTTGTACAGACAACAAGTGATGGATTATTGATTGGAAATGAACCAAGTAAATTATTGGGCACAACTCACGTCCACTTACCTTCGGGTGTTTCTGTCCCTTTATCTAATTCATTTAAGACGTTACATCAGGGGTTGTACTATGTCGATTATACTCCGATAGAAGAAGGAACTCATGTGTTTCATGTGGTTGCATTTAGTCAAGGGACTACATCCCATGGATCAGCAGCCACAACTGTGTTGAGTCAAGATCTTGGAGGAATCTCTGATCAAATAGTTAAATTAAATTCCGTTTTAGATCAAACATCAGCTGAGCTTGAAATTCTAAAATCTGAAATAAGTGGCTTTGATACTACTCTGGAATATGCAAGTACTCAAATTGATGAAAATATTGGTACATTTGCGCTTTCTGCAAAATCTATCAGTGAATCTTCTGCACAGCTAAATGCATTATTGTTACCAATCATTGCGTCAGTGGGATTAATCGTTGCATTACAAATAGCAATTTTAGCTAGAAGAAGATAATTATAATAAGATAAGAATTGAAACCAAGTCGATGCCCAAAGTGGCTATACTCTTTTTCATATTGTTATTTTCTCCGATGGCAACTAGTTCACACGCTTTTATTCCTGTTGATTTAAAATCTCAAAACGATGATAAGGATTCCTTAATTTTTGATTCTGGTATTATAGATATTGATTCTGATTTTTTTACTGAAAATGATTTTAAAAGATATTTGATTTTTGGAAATGGTTTACAAAAAAATGATTTTTTAAGAACAAATTCAATTTATGAAATCCAATCTGATAGTGGGTTTTTTTCCGTTGCTCTTTTATCTGACACTTCTGTATCTAATTTAGTTTCTCAGGGATATTATGTGGTTGAAGATGTTGAATTAGATTTTCATTCCGTAGATAATAAAGTTCAGGATGCTTCTAGAATTGGTGAAATCACTGGATCAAGTTTAGCTAAAATAAAATATAATTCAACTGGAAATGGTACTGTAATAGCAATTGTTGATACAGGTGTAGATTTTTCAAATCCTGACATTCAACACTCTCTTGCACGAGATGAACTTAATCATCCTATAATGCTTGATCCTGATGGGCAAGGAATTGTATTAACAAATGCAACATTTTTTGCATATGTAGATGACAATGAAATTATTCGAAATTATAGTAAACCAATTCCATCGCATATGACATCTTCAGCATATGTAACTCGTGATGGTGTATTTCTTGATGTATCTCAAGGAGGAAAAGGTAGTGATATACCTATTTACAATTCATTTTTTCCACAAGTTGGATCATCTGTAATATTTAATGGAACACTTACAACTGATATGAAAATTGGCGATGATAATAGAAATTTTATCAAATCAAAAAGTGGAATTTATCATCTTGGTGTGATATATCAAGGAGGATTAAGTGGATCATTAGCTAGAATACAAGTTGTTCCAGTATTGGTTGTTGACTCATTTATTCCGGGGGTATATGACACAATAATTCCTGATTTGAGTACATCCTGGAAAGATTACACAAGGTTTGATTTAGAATCTGGGCAACAACCAAATTATGATTTTGATTTTACTGATGAGAAACCCATAGTTTTAGGAAGTGGAAAAGAATTTCTTGTTTATGATTCTGACCAAGATGAAAAAAATGATTATAGTGCAGGAACATTTGGTGCACAAGTTCTTGATGTTTATGGTGTAATTAGAAATAATTCTACTGACATTGATGATACTCTAAAGGCAATTAATGGAACTCTTTTGCCTTCTTTAGATTCCGACGGTGAATTTTTTGGTTTGATGACTGATTTTAATGGACATGGTACTTCCAGTGCTGCATCAATAACTTCACGTGGTCAAGAAACTTATGATATTTACAACAATTCAAAAAAATATTCTATAACTGGAGTAGCACCTGATGCAAAAATTGTACCTGTCAAAGCTTTGTGGTTTGGTGACACTGTTTACGGTTGGCTGTGGTCTGCAGGATTTGAAAACAAAGATCATGATTGGAAATTTTCAGGCATGCCCAGAGTGGATATGATTTCTAATAGTTGGGGAGTGTCTACCTTTCCGTCTTTTAATGCATCCCCTGGTATGGATTTGCTGTCATTGGTTCTTACCGTGTTAGCAACTCCTAATTCATTAGATGATGATTATCCTGGGGTTACAATAATTTCTAGTGCTGGAAATTCTGGGCATGGATATGGAACAATTGGACTTCCTAATGCATCACCGTTTGGAATTTCTGTAGGTGCGACAACAAACAATGTTTTTGTTGGATATGGGCCATTCAAGGATCAACCTAGATTTGGAAATTCAACTATTCATTCTAATGATGTAGTTGATTTTTCTAGTAGAGGTCCGGGCTCCATTGGAGATCCAAAACCTGATGTAATGAGTATTGGTGCGCATGGATTTGTTCCATCAAATCTTTTAAAGATTCATAATGATTCTAAAGATGAATCTTTTTCGTTATTTGGGGGAACTAGCATGGCTGCACCTTTAGTATCAGGTAGCACTGCAGTACTAATTGAAGAAATGAAAAAACAATCCAAAGATTACGATTCTTTTACGATCAAAAATATTCTAATGTCCACTGCAACTGATTTACAAAGTGATCCATTCACTCAGGGTTCCGGATTAGTAAACATTGAATCTGCTTTGGATTATGTAAATGGAGAAAATGGGGTATTCATAGTATATAACGATGGTTCATATGGCAACATAAAAAATATTCTTGAACCTGCAATTGAAAAAATTAACTCTACATCAATAGGATTTGAAAAATTTCAACTATCTGCAAAATCGTTTCCTATGACTAGCTGGTTTGCAGGCCAATTATTACCTGGTGATAGAAGTACGACAACCTTTACAATTGACAATCCAACCAATGACACTCTCTCGATAAATGTAAAACCTCAAACTTTGTCATTAATATCTAAAACTCAATTTAATGGAACCACAGTTGTACATGAACAAGATTCTATACTAAACAATACTGACACATTCATTCCAAATTACGTTAAATTATCTGAGCTTGCAAACCAAGATAATCTTGGGAGATTTTTTAACACTGATAATCCAATTCCAGATGAATCTTCACTGATGATTTTAAATCTAAATTTCCAATTTAATGATTTTATGAATAATACTTTAGATGTTTATGCTGATGATATCCAAATTGCTTCTCTATATCTTTATGATTGGTTAGACAACAACAATGACACAAAAATCACTAGCGATGAATTGTCAATGGTAAATAAGGCTGGTTCTTGGGGAACTGTTCAAGAATTAAGACTCTCAGATCCTAATGAAAAGTTTGAAGGAACTCCTTTGGTTGGAGTTTATCCAGTACCTACAAAATATTCTTATTGGTTGGGTGATACAAAACAAAATTCAACTTCTATGGATTATACAATTTCTGCAAGTTATTATGAAAAAGAAAAATGGCCTTTTGTTTGGTCTGAGTCTGAGATAATTTCTGTACCTTCTCAAAGTTTATCAACTGTTGATATTACTTTAGTAGCTCCAACTGATTTACAAACTGGAGTTTATCAAGGATTTTTAACTTTTGAAAGCAAAAAACATGTTGTAAATGCGCCAGTGTCTTTTGTGATTAAACAACCTGTAAATGAAAATGATTTCGCAGTTCTGATCAAAGGAACACAAAGTAATGATGTCCTTTATGGAAATGGCTACACAAAAGGTGCATTTGATATGGTTAATAGATACATGGCAGGGGATTGGAGACAATATTATTTTGACATTCAAAATGAATCAATCAACACTGCAGCAATTGAGGTTTCATGGATTAGTAACAATACCAATCTGTCTGTGTTTGTAATGAATCCCTCAGGAAAAATAATACAAACAAATGTCCCATCTGGTGTCTTTGGACATTTTATGGGATGGGCTTCACTTGATTGGTTAGGAAATTCAATTTTTAGTCAAGGTGGGGGATTTTTCCCTGTGAAAAACAAAGATGAAACTTCAACTGTTCTTTATGTGCCGATAAATCAAACAGGTACTTATACACTTTTAACACATTCAACCTTGTTTGGTGGTTATGCAATCACAGAACCAATTACGCTTGCAGCTAAATTCACATACATATCTCCTGAAATGCTTGATTCTCAAGAATCTGTAAATATAGAAATTAAATCAACACCTACAAAATCTGAAGACATTTTTGAAACTGTAGTTAAAACAGAAATTCAAAATCAAATGAATATTGATAATGATCTTCCATTTGGTACAGGAATTGCAGTAGGTATACTCATTGGAATTGCGATCGGATTGATTTTTATTTTAATCATAAGACAAAAACCTCCAAAATATTAAACAAGGTTTATAAGCAATTTGGCGAGAACGAGAGCTGAATGTCAGAACTGAGGGCAAAAAAGTCTGGCGGATTATCTCGACGAGACTTTTTGAAGTTAATGGGAGCAGCAGGTACAGGATTGGCTTTTGCTCCATTTGTACCGTTTGGTAATTTCATGCCAAATCCAAATCAGGCATCTCTAGAAAGGGTCCCGGTGATTTTACCTGATGGCACTCAAGCAAATATCAATACCTATCCAATTAACCATGCTGAAGTAATTACATATCCTGCAACTGGTGATGCTGCACTTGATGCAGAAGCATTTCGTAAATGGCAATTCATTAGACTACCTGAAGAACTAGGAGGAGACAAAAACGATCCTAGTTCATTGCGGGCTTACAGTATGATTTGTTTACATCTTTGGTGTTTATGGAAATATTGGCCTGATGAAGGAAGAAAGAGAGGTGAATGCCCTTGTCACGGTAGTATGTATGATCCAATGACTGGAACAGCATTTGTTGGTCCTGCATCAGTGCAAGCTGCACCATCAAATACTTTACCGAAGTTAACTTTAGATATTGATTCAGATGGTTTGGTATTCATCATGCCGCCGAAGTTTAATGCAAATGATAATGGAGTAATTGGATATGGCCGTTTCGCTTGAAAGAAGAACTGGGGTTGTAGCACTCCTTTATTGGTTTTGGGATGGGGTAGACAGAACTATCTTTACTGCAATTAAATTTTCATTCCCTGCAAGATTTGTGAGTCCGTTTGGATTTTTGGGAATGCTTACGTTCATTGTTTTCATTATTCTTGGAGTATCGGGAGCTTTACTGATGTTTTATTATCAACCAATTTTAGATAGAGCTTGGGACAGTGTTCAATTCATTAATGATGATGTTCCATTTGGTTTTCATATTAGAAATATCCACTACCATGGTTCTAATGCTATGGTCCTTCTTGCAGTTCTTCACATGTATTATCAATATTTTAGTGGGAGATACAAAATTAGAAACGAAGTTTTATGGATGACTGGTGTCATTTTAGGAACTGTTACAATTCTTGAAGCGTTTACAGGATACGATGTTATTTTCAGTGAAAGAGCCGAACTTGCGATTAGTATTGCGGCATCGTTAACAACATCCATTCCTGTTGTGGGACCGACAATTCGTGATGCGGCGCTAGGTAGTGGTTTCTCGGATTTTGTATTGAGATTCTATGCACAACACGTATTCTTGCTACCCGTTGTAATGCTTGGATTAATGGCAGTGCACTTCCCAAGATTCTTGGTATTTGATGTACCTATGGTAATGGCAATAGGTGGCGCTATTTTGATCACTGGTGGTGTCTTCCCAATTGATATGGGATTCAAGTTTGAACCCACTGTACCGCCTGGCGTTACAGTTCCTGAGTGGTATCTTACAGGAATTTATGCATTCATGAGGACGCAATATGACAAATTTGTTACAGGTCTACTGTGGCCGTTATTATTCATCATATCATTTGTTTTGATCCCATTTATAGATCGATACAAAAAATTCTCTTGGAGAGATAGACCAATAATTACTGCATTTGGAATAACAAGCCTTGCTCAAATCATGGTTACAACATATTGGGGATTCTATATCTCACCAGACATCTCAATTCCGTTAGTAGAGCGTTTGGTAATTGATCCAATATTCTTCTATTCAACAATGATATTGTTAGTACCTCTAGGATTTGGATTTACTTACATGATGATTAAATTGGCAAATGAAGCTGAAAGAAAATCAAAACTTGCTAAAAGTAATGGCCCTCAAAAGGTAGCTACCATTAATTTATCTGAAAAATGGATCAATTGGTTATTGGTTGCGCTATTGGCTTTCCAAGTATTCCTAAACATTGCAGCATACAATGCAGCCTTGACGGGAATGAAGAATATTTCATTATTCTTTATAGGAATTATACTTCTCGTCTTTGCAGCATTTTTCCATGTGTATAGATATGCATTGAGCCAACAAAATAATGCGCCCCCACCTGCACCTATGCCTGTAGTTGAGGAGAAACCAAAACTAGCAGAATCTGAGGTGCCAGTAGAATCAGGTAAACTTTCAGAAGATGGGGTAACATCTGATGTAAAACCTAATGTAAAAGAATTAACCTCCGAAGTACCAATCCCAAAAACCCAAGCGGATGTGGGAGTTGGTGCAAATAACTATTCAAATATTGGTTCTAATGATCTTGATGGAGTGAAGAAATTATGAGTATGCCTACATCTAGTCATGCATATGGTATTGGAATGATCGCGCTAATTATTGGTATGTCTGCATCTGTTGTATTTTACACATCATTTTATCTTCCAGAGTCATTGGCTAAACCTTCGGTATCTGATCACATTTTACATCCGGCAGAAGAATTTTTTATTATTGAAATTATTCCAGGTGCAGTTGTTGAGGGTAATGATAATTATGTTCCAAATAATCCTACGGTACTGTTGGAATTTACAAATAATGTTAGATGGATGAATAATGATGATACTGCTCACACCGTCACTCCTGATCACCGTCACGCTGATGGTTATAGTGGAGACTTTGGTTCTTCTGGAGTTTTAAAACCTGGAGATGCATATGACTTTTTGTTTACCGAACCTCAAGAAGTACACTATCATTGTCAGCCTCATCCATGGATGACTGGTTCGATTATTGTAGAAAAGAGTAGATTTTAGTTAGAATATTTTGCAAATATTATCTGACTTTCAATTTCTTTATGTTGTTCGATAATTGACACTCTAAATTTTATCTCATATTCTTGATTTGGTTGAAAATTAATTATCGCAGTAAATTCTGCTTTATTTTCAGGCATTACCTCTTTGCTGACAAATAGTCTTGAAACATTCTGTGATATTTTTTTTCCATTATATGATTTGTAAATAATATGTTCGTTTGAATCTGAAATTGTGGTATTGACCACCACACCGTCATATCGTCCTGGATATGAAACTAAAATGGTTCCTTTGATTTCAGAATTTGGATAAATATGTGTTGCATTTAACTTGAATTCTAAATCTTTCACAAAGTCTTGTTTTCAAATTAGAATAATAGTTTTGTTAAGTGGGCCCAAAGGGCTTCGATCCCTTGACTTTTGGATTAGAAGTCCAACACGCTATCCATGCTGCGCCATAGGCCCAAAAACCTAGAAACTAATTACCATTTTAAGGGTTTACAGCCATTTTTTTTTGTAATTTTCTCTTTCCATTTTAAAAAGAAATTGTTGTGCATATCCTGCATACGGTCCAAAATGATTTACAATTTTTTTATGAAGAATTTCATATTGTTTTTCAGTAATTGATTTTGTTTCTAATTCAAATTTATCGGAATAATATTTTTCTAATATTCTTATCATCCATCTATCTAATGGAAAAGATTCTAACTTGTTTAATGAAAATAATAAAATACAATCTGCAACTTTATTTCCCACACCTGGAATTTTACAAATTTCTTTTTTTGCATCTAGATAATTGCATTTTTTCAGGTATTCAAAATTTATTTTTTTTAAAACAATCATATTTGCAGCCTCTTTGATAAATTTAGCACGATATCCAACTCCACAATTTTTAATTTCATTTATTGATGTTTTAGCAATAATTTCTGGTTTTGGAAATAAAAAAAACTCTTGATTTTCAAATTTAATCTTCGTTCCAAATTTTCTTGATATTTTTTCTAAACTATTTTTAATTTTTTGAATGTTGGAGTTTGATGACACAATAAAAGAAATCAGACATTGAAATGGATCTTGTTCTAGAATTCTTAATCCTAAATATTTTTTTACAGCTTTTTTGGTAACGCAATCTTTGGAGATCGACTTAATTATTTCTTCAATATCGTCTCTTTTTCGGAAAAAATCTGTTTTTGTATTTTGATGTGATTTAATCTCTCCTGTTCTTGAAATTTTTAAAATATCTTGGCCATTAATCCCATACCAGATATCGTTGCTTTTTTTCCAAAGAAATACTTGTCCGCTATTGATTGAATTTTCAACATTTATTGTACAATTATTTTGCAAATTAGATGGATATTTCATCATTTACTG
>CAJQMY010000022.1 GCA_905479565.1 uncultured Candidatus Nitrosopumilus sp. | reverse complement strand
TTTTTTCGTTGCTCTGCAATCATCAAACCCATTTTGAGATTATCAGGCATTGTGATTTTGTTCACATGCGGTTCAACTAAGATTTCCCTCAACAAGTATTTTTTTAAGAATTTTTATTTAAAGAGATTCCCCATTCTTTTTCTAATTTGTCCATGTATATTTTTTCTCTGGCGTCAAGTTTAGATTCAACTTTTCTAATTACAGCATACAATGTAGATAAATTAGATTTTACAATTTCTGCAGGAGAATAAAGATCACCGTATCCATTCCCTTCTTTAACAATTAGATTATTTTTTATTAAAACCTTAAGATTGTATGATACCGTTTTATAATCAAGATTCAATTTTTTTGAAATTTGAAGAGCATTTTGAGAAACTTCAACAATCTCACACAGTATTCTTAATCTAGTATATCGTCCACCCATTCCTGTAAATACTGAAGAAAACAAATCATTAGCATATTTGTTAATTGGGATATCTTCAAGTGCAGGAATATCTTTAAAGATTTTTTTCTTGCAAAGAGAACTAAAAGGCATGAACAATTTTATTTCATTCTATAATTTAATCTAAAAATAATGTTTTGAAAAGATTAGGGAATTTTTTTAAATAGATGGTTTCTGGCAAGGAATGATTTTTTAGATTCAAATCCTTAAAGACTCAATCATCAATTAGTTTGAGCCCCCTATTGTAGACACTTCAACTATAGCAGACATCAGTAATTTAAAATTCATTACCACATCTATCACAGGTCATGGCAGTTGTATCATGATCTGCTTTGCTGAAATTATTTCATCAGCATCATCATATGCAATTACATACAACAATGTATTTCCGCCAGCAAAAGAAGTCACATCATTTAGAATGAGCAAATTTTCAGTCGTAACATCAGACAAATTTGGCATGCAGCTCACACATCCGGCTTCATAGTATGATGCACCGTTGTCATTCCACGAAATCTCCACGATTGCAAAGGTTCCATCAAACTCAAGAACACCAACATGGACTTCTTGCAAAGGTTGTGCATGGGCAGGATCAAAGTTAGGAACAATTACAACTGCAATCAATATCGCAATTGCGAAAAGTGAAAACCTAAAACTTGTTCCAACGTTTTCCATCATAAAACTTTCGAGTTTTCTCTTTTAAACATATCGCAGAATTCACACTATCTAATTTAGAAAGGCTCCAATGTATTTCATACCTAATTAAAATCTTAAAAATACCCTCAAGAGAATTGCACAGTTAAACTGACAAATAGAGGTTGCAAATACAAAACAAATCTTGGCAGATGATGATTGTAAAAACTGTTCACACTCAAAAAAAGAACACCGACTTTCGCTTGGCAGGACTGGTAATGGGGACTTCTTAGCAGGAACTTCTATGCCATCTGGAAAATTAAAATCAAGTATCATATGCAGTAAATGTTCATGCGAAGACTACAGTCCAAAAGTAGATTCCTAAGTGGAAAGAGAAGTTTAATGAATTGAAAATTATTTTAGAGATAGTTTTAACTCGCTAATCTACATCAAATATACCAATTCAACTCTGTCCGGGATAGATTATTTAATTTGTAAATATTTTTTGAAAATGAAAATATCAAAACCAAGATACTATTTGGAATATGAATTAAAAATTATGAGATTATTGTCTTGCAGATGCAGATGCTTCTGGAGGAGAATTGATAGGGTCAACAGTAATTGTTACTGTGTCAGTATCAGAACGTCCATTATCATCAAATACTTTGAGTTCAAAAGTAAGGACTTTGATTTCATTGTTATTTACAATGGGACTAGTAAATGATGGATTTATGCTAGAAGTAGAAGACAATATTACTGATTCTCCAGATATTTGAATCCATTCAAATGAAAGAGATTGATTTTCAGGATCATGACTATTACTTGCATCCAACGAGACTTTTACATCCTCATTAACTATTTTGTCAAGACCTGCATCAGCTACAATATCGGCACTAAGGGTATTTAGAACTAGAACATTTACGCTATCAGAAGCAAAATAAGTTCCATCAGTTACGGTACAAGTAAATGTCATAGTAGAATCACCCACAACATTTGGAATTTTTACCATAGTTACAGGATTAAGATTTTGTTCAATCATAGCCTTTGAAGTGGTACTCCAGGTGTATCCTAGTCGGTTACCATCAGGATCAGTTCCGGTACAAACTAAATTTGCAGTGGTATTTTCATTTACAGTAAAATCAGGACCAGCATTAGCCTTTGGAGAACTATTTTCAGGAGATACAAAGATTACAACTTGATCAGAATCAGATAGTCCATGTGGATCAGTAACGGTTAGTTCAAAAGCCAATCGCTTAGAAGATGTGGGAGCAACATCAGGGGCAGTAAAGGATAATTTCAAACTAGACTTGTCAAAGGATAAAGCATCACCGAAAATTTGCTTCCATTCTATTGTTAGAGAATCATTATTCAAATCACTCGCAGTACCCATGATTGAAACATCATCACCACCAGTAACTCGTTTATCAACACCCGCATATGCACGTGGAGGACTGTTCAGAGTACTAACAATAATTTCCACATCATCGACATCAAAATTTCCTTCGACATCAGTTACTTTGAGTTCAAACACCAATGGTTCAGACAGAGAGGATATTGATGGAGAAACGAAATATGCAGAGGGTTGAGTATTTTCATAAATTTGAGTTGGAATCCCTGATTTTTGAGACCAAGAAAATCGGATGTTATCACCGTCTGGATCAGTACCAGTGCCTTCCAAGTTTACAAATACTTGTTGAGGAACATTTTGATCTTCTCCAGCATCAGCTATCGGAGCATTGTTGGATGAAACCACTTTAACTAGAACCATGTCACTTGCATATCCATTACCTTCAGAATATCCAGTAACATGGAATGACAATAGTTCTTCATGATCATCTACACTAGGAGCTGTAAATTCAATGTGATCTCCGTTAAACGAACTAAGTATCACAGGAGTTCCAATGAATTGAATCCAAGTATAACTAATTGGTTTGTTATCCAATGTGCTACCAGTAACATCAAGACTTACAATTTCTCCTTCGGTTACTGTTTGTATAGGCCCTCCGTCAATAGATATCGAACTGTTGCCAACTAGACTAGTAACCAATATTATGCTCACAGTATCACTTGCAATTCCTCCAAACCCGTCATCAACAGTAATTTTAAAAGTTAATGGCTCGTTTTGTGAAAAATCAAAATAAACAGGCTGAACTGTAAGGTGTTTTTGTGTTACAGAAGATAAGCTTGTTTTTTGTCCTGAAACTTGTTCCCATTTGTAGGTTAGAACATCCTCATCTTTATCAATAATTTGAGGAATAAGACTAATTGCGTTAATTGATTGAATCACAAACTTGTCACGTCCAGCATCCACAGTAGGCGGACTATTTACAGAATTTACAATAATTTCTACGGTATCTGAACTATTCTCACCTTGAGGATCTGTAACTAATAGTTCAAAAGTAAGGACTTTGATTTCACCGTTTTTAACATCAGGAGCCATAAAAGTTGGTTCAAGATCAGTTGTTGAGGATAAGACTACAGGTTCACCGTAAATCTGAGTCCATTGGAATGTTAGATCCTCTGCATCAGAATCATAACCTTCGCCAATCAAAGTCACCAATTTATTTTCAACAACATCAACTGATTCAATTTCAGCAAAAGAACTTGATAAATTACCAACAACTAACACACCCAAAATCAAAGGCAATAATAGATAAAAATTCACTATTTATAATTCAAAACAACCTATTATTAATCATTACGTATTTTTGATATTGCGATCTTAAACAACACTTAGAATTTAGTGTGAAGTGATCTGAAATGAGAGTTGCACAGTAGGAAATCAAACTAATTTTCATCATCAGATTATTTTACAAGTTCATTCATTCCAGGTTTCATTCCTCACTTTCCAATTACTTTGGCATCAGGAATCCTAACAGATGCAACAAGATCGGTTTGAACCGATTCAATAATTAGCAAAAGAAATTATTTTATTTTCAACTTTTTTTAATTCATGAACATATGGAAATTCAACTAGAATGAATTCCTTGAGAAGGATTCAAAAAGTCAAAAGCCACAATTGCACTCATAATCAGGCATTATTTTGATATCAATTTCACGCAAAGGATTCACAATAAATTGATAAAACCGCCATTATAATCACCCCACCAAATGAACATGATACATGAAGATAAGGAGGAGGCAATTTTGGATACAGCGTTTCCCATTTTCCAAGGGTATCAACGGACTCTTGTTCTAAAGCAACTACACAAACACCGTCTTGTAAAATTGTTCCAGAACCACAATTTTCATAGATGGGAGTATCGAGTACAGGTACAGGTTCTGAATGTGGAGGAGCAGGACAGGGTTGTTTCTATCCAAAATATCACATCCTGCATTATTAAAATAAGCGTCATCACCCCATCATTCTAAGAAAATATCCTCGCCGCATAGCATCTAAGAGTACCAGATACAAAGGCATATTGATTTTCTACTTTAATTTTTCATATAATTTCTTAAGTCGATGAAACCTTACAGTAGTCAAACCTTTTTACATATTAATTCAGTCATTGCCAGGTATAAATTTTTCAAACAGTTGGTATCAAAAATTAAAAATGCTGCCAACATTCTCACATCTTGTCAAAAGACAGATAGAGAGATAAAAATATTCAAAATAAACACACCCCCAATCTTTGAAATATTTGATCTTGGAATTGAACATCAGGTTTAAGATTTCCCCAAAGGAAAAAAATATTCATTTCCTTTTATCCTTGTAATGAATTACCAAAATTATAATTCCCCTTAAGAAAATTATAGACTAATGCTAACAGTGTGACTAGTATCATTACAAATTGCTTCTAGCAATTTTCTTTCAAGTTCTTCCATGTGAGAATATCTACAAAACATAGAGCAAAATTTTGAATTATTTTCTTTAAAATGGTGTTTGCAAGAAACACAAATTAATTTCATAGTTTTGTTATATCCCGAGTAAAGAAAAGATCTACAAACCAATCCAATCCCACCCTAATTCGTTTTTCCAAGACAGGAAGTGTTGATAAGTAGTATTGCTTCCATACAAACCAAGCTGCAAATCCAGTCAAGTTAATTCCCAACATCTTTGCGACACCATCACGTTTACCAATCTTCGCCATAGAACCCTTTGATGAATAATCAAAAATAAAAAATTGTTTGTTATCACGAACAGTCGATATTAGATTTTTAGAGACAGTTTTTGCTTCTCTGATTGCATGTTGGGCAGTTGGAGGGTATGGTTTACCAGTAGAATCTAAAATAAATGCAGTCACCTAAAGCAAACACATTAGAATATTTTGGCAATCTAAGATATTGATCAACTATAATTTTACCAGATTTATCATGTTTAGTATCAAGTGACTTTACAAAACTTTGAGATTGGTTTCCTCCAGCCCATATCAACATAGAATAATGTAATGTAGAACCATCACTCAAAGAAACATTCGAAGAAGTTGCATCAGTAACTTTGGTATTGTAAAGTATTTTTACACCCGATTTTTCTAACGATTTTGCGGCATATTTTCCAAGGGAACCAATTTCAGGTAAAATGTGATCTCTTGCAGCAATCAAACATACCCGAATAGAATTAGATTCGATGTTTCGATAATATTTTTCTGCAGATTCTCTAATGAATTCATTAATCTCACCTGCAGTCTCAACTCCAGAAAATCCACCTCCAACTATAAAAAATGACAAAAATTGAGCCTGATTTACAACTTCTTGTTGATCAGCCAATTCGAGTTGAGTGATAATTTGATTTCGGATTATGCTTGCATCTTGTAGAGATTTTATCGTAACTGAATATTTTTGTAAATTTTCATTACCAAAAAATCCGGTTTTAGTTCCAGCTGCAATAACTAAATAATCATAAGATATTTTATTTTCTCCATTAACAGTGTTAATAGTAACAGATTTCATGTCTAAATTGACATTAGTTACTTTGGCTTGATAAAACCTAGCTCTTTTACAAAAATTACGAATTGGAGTGGCAATATGTCTAGGTTCAATAGTTCCAGTTGAAAGTTCTGGCAACATTGGAGTATGAAGAAAATAATTATTTTCTGAAATAATAGAGATATCAACATCCACATCTTTTTCAAATCTTTTTTGGATTTTTTCTAATACTCCAACTCCGGCATACCCACCACCTAAAATTACAATTTTTTGAGTATGAGGATGACTAGAAACATGAATGTATTGATAATGTTCCTCAAAGATGGAGAGTTTTGAAAATTCAACATCGCATTTGTGACATCTATACCTCATTCCTTTTTTTGTAATCAATACAGATGCTAAAATTCCAAGTGTACCACCCCACAGAAAATGAGTTAAAAATAATTTTAGTAAAAATTCTTCAGAGAAGACAAAATTTAGTGTTGCAGTATTGTTTATCTCAGCAGTTACAGGTTGAATCCAAAAATATTGAACAGGAATAGTAAAAATAACTGTAACTACAAAACCGGCAAAAATTCCAAACAACAACCCATTTGATATTTTTGAAATATTTAGAATCTTTGTTTTGTAAAGAATAGTTCCAACAACAATCCCAATAATCGTAGCTACACCAAAATGTACAAAAATTCCAACTAAGTAATCGCTAGAACCCAAAGTTCTTGCAGTAATTATCCAAAACATATAAAATTCAGAATTTGTCAATGCATCTGAGAGAAAATTTGGGATCAACATTACAAATGCTCCTAAAATTGAGCCCAAAGTAATGAAAAATACCTCTTTTTTAATTGAGAAATCCACTATCAGAGATTTCATGATTTTTTCTCATCAAAAACAAAAATGTTTTTTGCGATATCAGTTAGGACACCATAATTTTCCTTGAACCTTGGAGAAATCATATACTTTTTGCCCCTTTTTATGAAAAACCCAGATTCTAGCAATAATTTGACATTGTATTTTACATGATCATATTTCACACATATTTCATCGGATACGGTACGAATTTTTTTTTTTTTTTTGATTCAACACTTACAGAATTTACAATCTTAATTCTATGAGGTCCGGCTTTTGTTGAAAAAAACATTGGATAAATCCATTTTTTTAATTCATCATAATTAGCAAAAGGTAAAAAACATATTTCAGTCATTAAAAGATTAAAAAATTCATCAGTATTAACTAAAGTTCCAAATCAGACCCCAATGGAAAATAAACTTGCATCATACATCAAACAAAAATAAAAAAGAAATTGGACTAGAGTCCAAATGGGATTTCTAACAAGATTCCACCAACTGGCACATTAGGTGCAGGGTTTGAATTTCCAACGGGTTCTTTGGTAATCACAATTACATCATAAATCCAAGGATTTACCATTTGTTGTGAGAACGAAAGCTTTCCATCATCATGAGACTTGCCTAGACTTAGCTTATATCCAGAACCTATATCAACAAGCCATCCTTCTTGAACCATCCCTAATGAAGTACTTTTGATGTGAGTGATTACAGTGACATGATCACTACCATCTACTGAGATTGAAAAAGTTCCAACAGTTTTACCACCAAATGGGGCATCACCTGAAGGCGCAGTTAAGTTACCGTTCATAGAACTATCTTTCATCATCATTGTGTCATCCATCATCTTATCTTTCATCATATGATCATCTTTCACCATATGTTTATCACTCATCATCATCTTGGAATCCACTTCAACAAAAGGACAATTTACTACAAAACCAGCTAAACCAGTTTCAAGTTTGCCTTTAGATGCAGCTGCAGTTATTTCACCAACAGTCTTTAGAAAATTTGCATTATCAGGATTATCCCATGTTGCAGTTTGAATTCTCCAAAGTAGACTGTAGAATTCATCACCAACAGTTGTTGAACCAATACTTGCTTGGAATCCCATCGGACCATTACCTTCTAAACCATTTGTAAATACATACAAATCTGAAGATGATGAAGTAGAAAGCGTTGCTTGAATTCTAGGAACATGGATCACACCTAATGCATCTGCAACATCTTTTGAGGACGCGTCAGTTGCAATATAGTAGATAGTATCACCGTTTAGTGCAAATCCTCTACGGGCAACAAATGTCACTTTCATGTTTTCAAGATCAATATCAAATACTTGTCCCCACCATATGAATCAGCATCAGTTACGTAAGAATTATCTCAAAGTTGTAGATGACTACCGTTCCATTTTACAAATGGGCAGTTAACAATAACACCTGCTTCTTCAAATGATAGTTCGCCATTGTCTCTAGCTTCAAGTATTGCTATCTCAGATTTTAATTCTCTAGTGTTTGAACCTTCATTCCATGTCACGGCATTTACATTCCATAATGTACTGTACTTGTCATCACCTGGTTATGAATCAGTAACTTGAGATTGAAACCCAAATGCACCTGAACCTTCAACACCATTAGTAAATGCGTAGATTTGGGCAAGTGATTCTACTGGGGTTGCAGCCAATACAGGGGTATAAACTACTTTGAATCCTGTCAAGTCAGTTAGATGATTTGCAACATCCTCAACTGATGCTTCAGTTGAAATGTAGAAAATCTCACCACCATCAACGTAACCTTTTGTTAGTGGAATATCAAGTGGCAAGTTAGTATTAGACAAATGTGATTGCTTTTTGATCATAGTCATACTAATTTCAGGCTTTATTTCTGAGCAAAGTCTGTCACCGCATACAATACTATTGTTTGCAGAACCATAAGAATTGGCACCAACTTGTCCTGGTACGTTATTGCCTTGACTTTTTAAAGCTTCAACACTTGGGATCAAATCCACAGATGCAGCAGTGGCAGATGTCATTAGGACAGTCATAATGAATAGAATTTGAATTGTTTTGTTAGTCATTGAATGCCAAAATAATTTTAGATATTAAACCAATTTTCCATTTTTAACCCCAATCTTTTAAAAATAAATTTAGATAAAATTTTGGTAAAATAGATTAATGTTTATCAAAAAGTGCATTCAATGATTTGGTTCAAATTTTTCCCTCTTGTTCGTGCGTTTGCGTACTTCGAATCGAATCAAAAAAACACAGGTCAAAAACAAAAGAAGACTTTTACATGTCTCATCATAGTATTGAGATATTTTCGTAACCCATGATCAAACATAATAGATTAGTAATGTACCACGGTAAGGAGCTATTTTAAAAAATAAAATACATGAGAGCCGACTAGTCTCCCCCGCCCTTAGGTCATAAGACCTAATGAACAATATACATTGTAAAATTAGTATAAAAGCACAAAACAAAATGTCGAGGCTAAAATTCTAAAACAAGTTACCAGAAAACGAATCAAAGAATAATTTTGCAGCTGCAATTAGAATAACAACAGAGACCAGAATTTGCAAATAACGTTCCTTGATGTCAATGGACAATCGTGCACCGACTAATCCTCCTACAAACGAACCAATGGATAAGAATCCTGCCTGAAGAAAATCAGGATGTCCCAAGAAACTGTGAACTATAACTCCAGACAAAGATGCAAACAAGAGAATCATTTGTGATGTAGGAGCAGCTTTTTTCATCGCCATTCCCATTCCCGCAACCATTAACGGTACAAAGATTATTCCACCTCCAATACCAAAGAAAGAAGAAATTATTCCTGCAAAGAAGCTTGCACCGATTGCAAAAACAATCATCTGTTTTGAGATTGTTTTCTCTTTACTCTCAATTTTTTTTCTCAAAAATATGTATGCAGACGATGCAATCAATACAAATCCGAATAAAATTTTAAAAATATCAGATGCAATATCCGTAGATGTCATTGCACCCAAAACAGTTCCAGGAATTGAGAGCAATCCAAGTTTAATACCCAAAGAATATTCTATTCGTTTTTGTTTTGAGTAAGAGATTGTAGAGGCAGCAGCATTACTTAATGCGGCAAACAAACTGTTACTAGCTGCGACAGTCGAAGGAAATCCCAAAAATGTTAAAACAGGAACCGCGATAATGCCGCCGCCAAGACCAATCATAGAACCTAAAAGTCCAGCTGCAAACCCCAAAGGAATCATCCATAGTTGATCAATCATTGTGATGTCAATCAGAGAATTTCATATTATATAATTAAACTACTTTAGAATAATCAATGTCTGCAAAATGGAATCATCCTTGGTAGTTATTTCTAAAAGTATTTCATTTCCTGCCAAATCATCGATTTTAGATTTGATATTGCGCTTGCCAGAATCAGTGTAAAAAGTTTGAGCCCCCTCCAGCCATGAAGAGATCGTAGGATAGTCTTCTGATTTTTCATCATCCCAGCAGTTGCAAACAAGGGTCTCTATCATGACCTCAAATACTGCAGAAACTTCATCTTGATTTGATTCCAGAGACGAAGTTTCAAGATTAGCAATGGCCAAAATAGGAGACTGAGTATCACCTCCAATGTTGATATTTCCAAGTGAAGTTCCTTCATAATCCAACACTGCAGTGGTAGTACAGTATTCTACACTTTTTGAAAGCCCCTTTTCAAAATAAGTACAGTATTGGTCTATGGTGTGATCAGTGATTGCAGTAGGAGAGGAGACAAAAACATCATATTCTTCCAAATTATTTTGAATTTTTTCAATGTCATAATAACTAAAACCAGTATCATGGATTAATTGAGATTCAGAGTCTGAAGATACATCATTTGACAATATGAAAAAAGATGAAATAACAATGGCAATTCCCACTAAAATAGGAATTACAATTATCTTGTTCATAAAAAAATAGATTTCTTATTCAAAGATAAGGCTTTACCATTCTAAATTGAAATGATTGTCAATTTAGAATCATGAGTGACATTATTTTGATCAACAAATCCAGAAGTCACTTCAAGCACATAGGATGCTTCATTATCTGGAACTATACTCTGACAAGCAGTTATTTCCACTACAGTTTGACATGGAGGTATATTTTTTTCAATATGAACAACATTTCCATCTTGATCAAACCAAATCATATCCAAGGAGAATTGCATGTTAAGCATCCACAAAGAATACAATCCGGGCTCGGCAAATACAAAAATCATTCCTTGATCATAAGGCAATTGATCCTGGAACATCAATCCACGAACTCTTCGCGGTTCAGAATCAGCAATTTGTACTTCTAGTGGAACATCATCAACCAAAATAGTACCACGTGGAAATTCAACTGATTCTAATTTACTATCACTTGGAAGAGTCAGCATGCCAATTACCCCAATGATCACAGCTGCAATTGTAATTGGAATTAATGCTTGTGCACGAGTGGTCATGAATCAATTGGTTTGACTCCATTTAAAAACTAAGAGTGGTCACAATACAGAATTTTTAAAATCACTAATTGTAGACATGTTATTTTTTGTCTGATCTCCAATGTCATGAAGAGTGGAACTATTGTATTTTTTATCAAGATATCTTCCGGCAACAATCATTGGCCCGCCAATAGCACAAGTCACCCCTGTTGGTTCAGGTACCCATAACATCAAGAACCCTATTTTTTGAAGTTTTTTACCAGGAGCGGGTGCTTTTTGAAGAGAACCCAAAGAACGAGCAGTATGTTCATCATCCATTCCACACACCTCAGAATACAAATTGACTCTACGGGTAGCAGAATCAGAGAATTTCTTTAATTTTTCGAGACGTGCATTTAAGGGATCAACCATTCCAACATTTATTTAGAAAAAATTAGTTAAGAAACAAAGATCAACTCACGTCACATTCAAGTCAACAAAGAGTAGCTAAAATCAACAAAAAGACACTAAATTATACTGGATTTTATTCAGATACAAAGATACATGAAAACCAAGGATTCTAAAAGACTAGACTCAATCAAAGCAGCTCATCAATTGGAGAGAACCCGTTCGAGCTCAAGAATGGAAGATTATTTGGAAATTATTGGGGAATTAGTAGAGTTGAAAGGATATGCAACTACTTTGGATATTTCAAGATACATGAATGTTAGCGCGCCAAGTGTTACAAAAATGCTTCAGAGATTAGACGAGAATGGATTTTTAGAATATGAAAAATACCACGGAATAAACCTCACAAGTAAAGGAATACAGGTAGCAGAAGGGATAAGACAGAAACATGGAATATTATTAGAATTTTTTGAGATTTTGGAAGTAGGGTATGATACAGCCAACCAAGATGCAGAAGGAATCGAACACCACCTAAACCCAAAAACAATAAAACAATTAAGAAAATTCATTACATTTCTGAAAGCAAATCCAAAAATTATCGATAGTTTTAAAAATCTTTAAGGTAAAGTCTGATATCGTTTTGTGAAGATGAAAAATCCATTAATGTTCGTGCCACATCTGAGCGTTTAGGGATTTTAATTTGCCCTTTCTTTCCAATCCTAACAGACGCAATGAATTTTTCATTGGCATAGATATCTGCATGCATGGATGTAAAATCTCGGTTCACAGTAAGGAGAATTGTGGTTTTTGATTCAGAAAAACTAAAGGGTAAATCATTAGATGTTAGGGATAAATCATCAGATGACTTTTCAACAACGTCAACATGGACTTTGAGTAACTTTTCAATTTCATTGATGTTTGAGCCCCCACGTCCTATAATGGGTGCAATGTTTTGTTCATTGACCATGACTTTAACTCGATTATCAGATAAAATTTCAACCTCAGCATTTGGATCATAGCGTCTGAAAGTTTCTTTGATTTTATCCTCAGCAAGTTTCCGTATTCCAATTTTATCTACATTCTTGCCTACTGGGACTATAACATTTTCTTCACCAAAGGTGTAAATTTCATGCTCTAGAACATCATCTTCAAAATTCCTAATTTCAATTACGGGTCTAGCCAAATCAGATTCAGTCATTCCAGTTGGAACCTTGACTTTTAATTCTAAATCATATACCATTTGAATTTCACCGTCTCTTACAAAAACTACAGTGTCCAAAACATTTGGAATGATTCCCAGTTCAATTTTTCCAATGAATCTCTGAATCGCATCTAATGGGGAATTTGCATGGACCACTCCAACCATTCCAACCCCAGTTAATCTCAAATCAGCAAAAGTAACAAAATCTTCCTTTCGTCTTACTTCGTCAAAAATTGTATAATCAGGTCTAACAAGTAACAAAATATCGGCAGAATTATCAAAACTTCCATCAAGTTTACTGTATTGGGTCACACCCGAATCAACTTGTAAATCTCGTGGAGATTCAAACGTTTTTACAATCTTTCCCTGTTTATGATAAAAATTTGCAAGCCCTGATGCAAGCGTACTTTTTCCAGAACCAGGTGCACCTGAGATAACGATGCCCTCTGCACTATCAGAGAATCGTTCCATCAATTTTTCGGAAATGTGATAGTCATCAAGAGATAATTTTACAATTGGATGAACTATGGTAATTTCAAAAGATTCTGAAAAAGGAAGATGGGTAATTGCAATTCTATAGTCCTCGTGTTGAATGACAGATGCACCTGTTTTTGATATTTCCAGAGTACTAGAATCAAAGATATTCACAACATCCAAAATCTGCGCCGAAATCATTTCTAAATAATCCTTAGATAGAAGATCATCATTTATCTTTGTCAATACAAAGGCTCCAGGTTTTCCTTTTTTTGCCAAAGGACATTGATTTTCTTTCAGATGAACGCTCATTGTTTCAGAATCAAAATATTTTAAAAATTCTAAAGACTCATGCTTAACTTCAGATTTTAAAAAGACCGTCTCAACATCCTCTCCCTGTGCCACCAAATGTTGAACATGATCAGAAGTGTACAATATTGCATTGTGTTCTTTAGCCATATCTACTATCAGAGAGTCAATTCTTCCACTACTAGCAAGCTTCACATCATCTGAAGAAGGATGAGATCCGCCTACAACAATACTTAGGCCATAACTTCCAGACAGTGATTTCAGTTTTTGAACTTTCTCAAGACCAATGAATCCCTGCTCTTTTTTCTTGGATGCCTGTGACTGTAACTCATCAAACACAGCCTGAGGAATAATAATTTCAAAATTTCTAATACTCCCAGATTCGATTCGAGATACAAGTTGGCCATTGATAATTACACTGGTATCAGCTACAATTTTTGACAAATTTTAGATCAATTCTTTAGATAACTAGTGCCCTAATTTACTTTCTCAAATTTAAGATTCAATTGATTCTAAAACGCCATCAGAATCAATGGGTTACGATATGTGTGAAGATGCACGATACACCAAACATCAAATTATCTTTTGAATATCACTTGTAGTTGTTAAAATAATTTTTTCATTAGAATCATATGCAATTACTTCTTTTACGACAATAAATTTCATCTTTTCTGGGCATATCCAAGTTTGACGCTAAGATTACTTTGAAATCTGCTTAAAGAAAACAAACTTTCAGAACTAAAATCCCTCACACTCTTGACAAAATTGGTATTTTTGCATTCAGAACATGGAACAACTACATGAGAAAAATAAGGAATTTTATGAAAATTGTACCAAATATTTTGAATTTTTGCGAAAAAAATCCAGTACAGACTATGATTTTGAAGACGAGTATTATTTCACCATGCCTGCAATATCAAGCCATTAGAGAACAGAAGACTTACGAACCATATGAAATTGTATAAAGCATGGATACAAGACTACAAGATCTTGCAGACAGGGCAGTCAAATATGCGGAGCAGTCAGGCGCCCAATATTGCGATGTCAGAGCAGAACAACAAGAACAAAAATCAGCGGCAATAGAAAAAAATTCAGTAGAACATGTCAGGATTAATGATGATAAAGGAATAGGCATCAGAATTATCAAAGATAATGTATGGAAGTTTTGCTCGATTACAAATCCAAAAACATTCGAGCAGATCAAGGATGCCATAAATAATTCAATAAAAATTGGCAAGAATAATAAAAAAAATGAAATAAAACTATATCCCAATCCCGCAAAAAAATCTCAAGTCAATTATTTGGTAATAAAAAAACCTGAATTAGAAGATATTATAAAGATTGGATTAGAGACAGATAAAATTATCTCAGATATTCCAAAAATCATCAAATCTATTGTAAACCCATGGTTTACAATTAGTTCAAAATATTTCGTAAATACAGAAGGCTCCGAAATCATGCAAAATTTTACAGATACGGTAATTGACATGGTGGCAACAGCTCATGATTCAGGAATAATTCAATCAGTTAACATTACAGAAGGTGGAAGGGGCGGACTGGAACAATTAACAAACAAAAATAAAATTCAACAAAGTGCAAAAGAAATTGCATTAAAAGCATCACAACTAACACTTGCAAAACCAGTAAAAGAAGAAAATGCAACAATAGTGATGAATCCAGACTTTGTATCATTACTTACACATGAGATACTAGGACACCCATCAGAGGCAGACAGAGTGCTAGGAAAAGAGATGGCGTGGGCAGGGGGAGCATGGTGGAAAAACAAACTAGGAGAAAAAATTGGTTCAGATAATCTTAACGTGTTCGATGATCCTACAATAAAAGAGAGTTTAGGATGGTATCAATTTGATGATGAAGGTATTGAAACTAGAAAGACAACTCTAGTTGAAAAAGGAGTTTTAAAAAATCACATGCAAAATAGAGAGACGGCAATTGATTTTGATTCCGTACCAACGGGAAATATGAGGGCAACGAATTATCGATTTATGCCCCTGATACGAATGGCATGTACCTGTATCAGCAACGGAGATAGGAATGTAAATGAAATTATCAAAGAGGTCAAGCATGGATATCTCATCTCAAATATGAAAATCCCATCAATAGACATGAAACGATATAATTGGAGCATATCATGTCAGTATGCTCAGAGGATTGAAAACGGGGAAATTACAGACTTGCTAAGGGACGTCATCGTCATGGGAACAGCGCCTAAATTCTTCGAATCAATTGATGCCTGCGGGAACGATTTTACTGTAAGACCAATAACTAATTGCGGTAAAGGGGATCCAATGCAATCAATGATCATGGGAAACGGCGGACCAACAATAAGAGGAACTGCTACAGTAAAGAGTGTAAACTAGAAAATGAAACAAAAATTAGAAAACATTAGACAAAACGTCATTGAATGTACAAAATGTGACCTTTCTAAAACAAGAACCAATTCGGTTCCAGGCAAAGGAAATTTTCATTCAGATGTAATTTTTGTAGGAGAAGCACCTGGGAAAAATGAGGATGGGAATGGCGAGCCATTTATCGGCATTGCAGGAAAAAAACTTTCGATTGCACTAGAAGAAGCAGGGATTTCAAGAGAAGAGGTATACATTACAAATATCATAAAATGCAGACCCCCAAAAAACAGAGTTCCAACTGTAATTGAAAGAGAAACATGTCAAGATTATCTAAAACAAGAGATTGCAATCATCAAGCCAAAAATAATTTGCGTGTTAGGAAATACAGCATTTAATTCCCTATTGGGAGGTTCAGAAATTACAAAATTTAGAGGAAAGATAGTTAGAAAAGAAAACCAGTTATATTTTTTGACGGTTCATCCAGCAGCAACTATTTACAACCAAAAATTAATCACAATGCTGAAAAAAGACATAGTAAAATTGTTTGATCTAATCATAGAGTTAAAAAACAATAAAAAAATAAAAATAGACATTGACTATACTGCCTAGAGAATTTTATTCGAAAGATGCAGTTGCAAAAAATCTTTTAGGAAAAAGAATAATTAGAAAAATCGGGCGCAGCAAAATATCAGGAATTATTACTGAGACTGAAGCGTATGGGCATAATGATGATCTATCAAGTCATGCGTGCAGAAAGATTACAGATAGAAACAAAATAATGTTTGGCGATGTAGGCTTTGCCTATGTATATTTTACATACGGAATGCATTTTTGTTTTAATGTAGTAGCAAAAGATCCTAAAAAAGCAGCCGGAGCTGTCCTTATTCGTGCAATTGAGCCTGAAAAAGGAATAAAAATAATGCAAGAAAATAGAGGCAATACAAATTTAAAAAATCTGGTGAATGGACCTGCCAAATTAACACAAGCGTTATGCATTACCAAAGAACATTATGGCGCAGATTTAACAAAAAAATCCAAACTATACATTGCTGAAGGAATAAAAACAAAAAGAATAATTGCATCCCCAAGAATAGGAATTATAAAAGCAGTAGACAAAATGTGGAATTTTAAAATAACAATTTAATTATCTTTGTCTTCAGAGTTATTTTCATCCAAGGTCCAAGGAGCAAGCTTTACCATGATTCTTTGCCAATCCAATTTTAAAAGTAAAACAATAACTGCAGTCATAATTGCACCAAAAATAATAATACCAACGTATACTGGAGTGGCATCATCGACATTTTCCAAGAATGGTTCAATAAAAGACAATCCGATATTATGTGAAATGAAAACTATCACATAGCTAAGAACAAGTTTGCCGGCAAGTGTTGCAATGAGAAATCTTTTTGGATTGTACTTTGCCAATCCCAATGGAACAAATATTATATCATCAGGTATTGGTGTCGCCGCAGCAACAAACGCTGCTGCTGCACCATATCTTTTAACAAGTCTTTCAAAAGGCCGCATCCTTGTTCGGGTCTTTTGATTCATTATTTTTCTGCCACCAAAGCTGACAAAAAAGATAATTTGTTTGGCAGCGGTGGCAGTAATTGCAGACACTAATGCTAAAACATGCAGATCATATTCATTACCAACAGACATTGTTGCAAGAAACAAAAATCCAGGCAGAGGTACAAAGGGAACGAGAGAACCAAAAAAATTGACCAAAGCTAAAATTAGATAACCATCATCAGGCGCAAAAGGAAAAATATCACTAAATTCCATGAATTAAACCAATTTCAGGCGATATTTAATGAAAACTCCATTTGGAAGTATAAATAAATCAAAATTGGAGTTGACCTATAAATGAAAAATTATCAAAGGAATTTGTATTATTTGCATAGATTAAGAATATTAGAATTCAAGATGTCAGAGATAAAATAATTGAAAAAACAATTAAGCGAATAAAGACAATAGAATGTTAAATTATACAAAATGAGGAAATGTAAATTATGAGATATGAATTATTTTTAGAATATTACCAACAAATGCAAGATATTTTAGCTAACAATACATTTCAAGAGTATGGAATAATTGGATTATTTCTTAATTCTTTACTATCAGCTACCGCAATACCGCTACCAACTGAAATTCTCACATCAGCTTTGTTAATTGGTGGAGAAAATATCTTTCTAGTTGGAATAGTATTGATTGCAGGATCCACAATTGGTGGAATATTGAATTATTTTATAGGGTTTGGAGGAAACAAGATATTCAATAGATTCAAACAAAATAAAAATAAAAAAAATACAGAGAACAAAAAGAAACACAACAAATTATTGGATAAATTCGGTTGGAGTGCGATATTTTTTGCGTCTTGGATTCCAGTGTTGGGTGATTTAATTTTAATTTCTGCAGGCGCAAAAAAAATGAAGTTAGTTAAATTTTCATTTTTTATGATCACAGGGAAAATAGTTAAAACAATTGTCGTAGTTATTGGGTTAGGATCTCTATTTTGAAAAATATATTTTGTAAAAATAGGATATAGTCTTTAGGCCCCATCAAAACAATCCATTAAAATATCATTCATTTACAACCAGTGCAAATGGCAAAGAAAAATTATCAAAACATTTGTGATGCTATTGCTACAATTAGCCCATTTATCAGATTCGTGGGAGTGATTGGAGAAAACGGAAATTTGGAGGCATACAAACGAAGAGCAGAGTTAATTCCACTCCTAGATGAAAAAAAGACCCAGTATCAATTCTCACATATTGCGATGAAGACAGATTTGGAGGGATTTTTCAATAAAAACCTAGGAGAGGTTGAGTTTGTCTGGGAAGAAAGGAAAAAGGTACAAACCATTTCATTTGCAATTAAAAAACCAAGGGTTTGGATATCAATTGACAAAAAAGTGATCAGATCAGAAGTCTTAAGGATCATCGATTCATGTCTGCCAATTGTAAAAAAAAATTCTTAGCACATGAAATGCCCATATTGTGAAATTCACCTGGATTCACTTAGTATGACAGACGGATTGAAGCACATACTAGAACATAAAAAAGAATTACAAAATTAAAATATTTGAATAATTTCTGAAAAATATGGATGAATCAGATGAGGTTCAAAAGTTAATCGACGAAATTAATTTCAGAGAGTCAAATTCTAAAAACTATGAAAAAATGAAAGCCATGGAAATTAGTAAAGGATTAAGAGAAATCATGAAATTCCAACAAGAATCATTTAAAAAAATTGAAAAGTTTGAAAAAACTCAAAAAAACCAAGATTTAGTTCAGTATGCTAAAATTATTAGCAGAAATGCAACGGGGAGGGAAATTTCCCAAATACAGGAAATATACTTAAAGAAAATTGATGAAGAATTTCTTAATAAGAAATAAATTTTTCAACATACAAATATAAAAAAACAACATATTTTCTAAAAAATTCAGAAATGTAACAAAAATATGTTACAAAATTATTTTTAGAAATTTATTTTCAATTCAGCATGATTTCAAATGTAATTGATGCAAAAAAGTAGTAAGAAAATTAGTAATGTAAACTAATTTCTAACCATCTGTACACTTTGAATCCAACTAGCGTAAGTGCTACAACGTATATTCCTAAATTAAGCGCAATCACAAAAATTCCAAATCCTAAAACTTCAAATTCAAAATCACCACCAGAGAGTCATAATAGACAGAGTAGAGACTGAGAGTAATAAATAGCCTGGCAGATATTTGGGGTTGTCATGCATCTAGATTTCTAATTGGATCTGAACATGTATTTAATTTGATTACATTTTCGAGCATGGCCATCATATAATCATAGTATAATCAACCACGATATTCTCATGCGTTACATAAAGCGATGTCATTAAAAGTCAGACTACCGTATCTGTAATTTTAAATTATCAGATATCCAAATGAATTAGAAATTATTCTAAATTTCATAAATTGCATATTAATAATCAACAAAAACGGAATCAAAATAAGACAGAATTATTTTTCATCTTCGTATAACCAACATCTTACATAACCAGTTTCAGTTTTAAATTTAGGAGGAAGTTCTTTACATTTTTCTATAGCTAATGGACATCTTTCAATGAATCTGCATTGTGTTGGGACGTCAAGTAAGCTTGGAGGAATTCCTTTGATATATTTTGGAGGATTTCCTTTCAAGGTAGGAATAGATTCTAAAAGTACCTGAGTATAGGGATGTTTTGGATTTTTGTAAATTTGTTCTGAAGAGCCAAATTCTACCATTTGTCCCCCATACATTATACCAATTTTATCAGCAATTTCAGATAAAACCGCTAAATCATGAGTAATTAGCATAAAAGACATGCCTTCTTTTTTTAGAGATTTCAGCAAATTGATGATTTGAGCTTGGATTAAAACATCTAATGCAGTTGTAGGTTCATCGGCAATTACAAATTTTGGTTTAAGTAGCAATGCCATTGCAATGATAACTCTTTGTTTCATCCCACCGCTTAATTCATGAGGATATTTTTTTAAAATATTTTCATCAAGGGATACAGAATTCATGGCATCTGAAATTATCTTCTTTGAATCACCATCAAAAAAATGTACTTTTAGAATTTCAACGAACTGTTCATTGATAGTAAATACAGGATCCAACGAATTCATGACACCCTGGAAAATCATAGAAATTTTTTTCCATCTATAAGTATCATCAAATTCTGACTCTGCCACATCTAAAATAGAAACTCCGTCAAAAGAGACAGATCCCTCAGAGATCCCTCCCAAAAGCATTCGAATTAATGACAAACCCAAGGTACTTTTTCCACATGCACTCTCACCTGCAATCCCTATAGATTCACCATCATTCAATTCAAAATCCACATCGTCTACTGCATAGACAGATCCTTTAGATGAAGAATATTTAGAAAACAATCCGCTAACAGATAAAAATGTCATTGTTCTCTTAAATCCAAACTAGAATTTTTGTTTTCATCAAGGGATATAAACAACATTATCAGAATGAAAAAGTCGATTTAAATGAAATTACCTATTTGTGGCTTTGATGCAAAAAATTCTGTTCTTTGTCCTCAATGTGAAAGTAAAGTTGAATCAGGCATATTGACAAAAGCTGATGTGGAAGCATCGATGACTCTTGCAAAAATTGGAAAAATAAATAAAAAAATTGAAAATTTCACGCTATATTCTTGTAAAGAATTTGATGGGAATTTTGTATTATCTCTGGCAAAAAACGACATCCTGTTGATTAGGCAAAGCAGGACATTATATCGAACATTGCAAGATCAATTCAAAGGTAAGATTTGGCTTGTAGAATCAGATGAAACAGACAAGCGCTTCATAGAAGACTTGTTTTTCCCCACCAAAATCCTATCAATTAACGAGGTTTGGGCGCCGGGAGGGGTTCAAAAAACAAAAGCAGTCGTGTCAGGAAAATGGACCCCAAAATTTCCTATTGACACTGAAAAAGTAATACAAATAGTGAGAAATGCCCGAAACCTTGACATTGAGATAGAATTTGAGGATAAAAGATAGATATGGTTTTTGTAAAAACTCACGATATTTCTGAGCTAAATCAAGAACTGATAGGAAAAGAAGTGGTATTAGGAGGATGGATCGAGGATCTTAGAAAATTAGGAAAAATGTCATTCATCACTCTTCGAGATGTTTCAGGAAGATCTCAAGTTATATTCAAAGGGGAACTCAATGACAATCTCGACGAGATTAATCGTCAAAGTGTTGTCAGCATTAGAGGAATAGTCCAAGAAACCAAAGCTCGGGATTTTACATTCGAGATTAAAGCAGACGAAATAGAAGTTTTAGGAAAAGCAATCCATCCATTACCAGTTGACCCAATAGGCAGACTAGAAAGCAACATCGATACAAGATTAAATCACAGAGCACTAGATATGAGAAACCAAAAAACATCTTCAATTTTTAAATTACGACATCATGTGTTACAATCCTTAAGAAAAACTCTTGCAGGAAAAAAATTCATTGAAATCACAACTCCTAAAATAATCGGAAGTGCAAGTGAGGGAGGAGCAGATTTATTTTCATTGGACTATTTTGGAAAAACAGCATATCTTGCTCAAAGTCCACAACTATACAAAGAACAAATGACAATTGGTTTAGAAAGGGTATTTGAGATTTCAAATTTTTACAGAGCAGAGAATTCGCACACCGGAAGACATTTGACAGAATTTACCAGCATAGACATTGAAGCTGCATTTATGAACTATGAGGATGTCATGAACATTTTAGAATCTCTAGTATTGTCAGTTTACAAAGATGTTTCAGAAAATTGCAAAACAGAGCA
The DNA here is from genome assembly GCA_905479565.1 of uncultured Candidatus Nitrosopumilus sp. Classification (GTDB taxonomy): domain Archaea; phylum Thermoproteota; class Nitrososphaeria; order Nitrososphaerales; family Nitrosopumilaceae; genus Nitrosopumilus. Next base: position 29,438 of record CAJQMY010000022.1, on the reverse strand, counting down.
AGAGGCAATCGAGCACACAATAAAAGTACCTTCAGCACCATTTGAGAGAATCACATACACACAATGCGTCGAAGAATTGAAAAAAGCAGGGGAAAAAGTAGAATTTGGAGATGATTTGCTTGATGCACATCTCAGAATCATCGGACAGAATCATCCAGGATTTTTCTTTTTGACTGACTGGCCTATGAAGCTAAAACCATTTTACATTAGAGAAAAAGATGAGGATGTAACACTTTCACGTTCTTTTGATTTGCAGTATGGGTTTTTAGAATTATCATCAGGCGGAACTAGACTTCATAATCCAGACATGCTCAAAGAGAGACTAAAAGAACAAGGATTAGATCCCAACCAGTTTACAGACCACCTCAAAACATTTGATTGGGGAATGCCGCCACACTCAGGTTGGGGAATGGGATTAGATAGATTGATGACTACACTTATCGGAATAGACAATGTTCGGGAAGTGGTTTTATATCCGCGAGACCCAGACAGGCTTAGTCCATAGAGGCATAGATGAGATGGCATTATTCTGCAAACAATGTAACGAAAGAAGGTTGCCAATAGTATTTGCAAAGGACAAACCTCCGTTATGGTTATGCGAGAAATGTGAGAATTTTGCAGACGGGGAGGACACGATAATTAGAGAATGGACCAAAGAAGAAGAAAAGAATATGGACAAAAATTTGGAAGATTTTGAAAAGAACACCAAATTAAATGGCGAGAAATTAAAAAGAAGAAAAGGCGTCAATTAATCATGATTGATCAAAAGGATGCAAAAAAAGTTGTAGAGGTAATTGGAAATAATTTAATTGGTATATCACATGACTCCAGTAGTTTTGCTAAATTACCGGATTCATTTTGGGGATACTTTGCAAGGGGACACGATGCAAAAGGGACATTTGGAGTAATCGTAACTTATTCTGAAGAAGGCAAAGACGTAGATGAACTAATCAAAATGTATGAGGAATGGGCTGCAAAGAACAAAACAAAATCAGAAAAATCTACCTAGTTTCTTTGAGCAATTTACGATATCCTGAGCATTCCTTACAAATCGGTTTTCCTTTATATTTCGGATTCCCATCAGTGATTTTCAGGGTCCCAGGAACGGCTTTACAAATACAACAATCTGCCATAAATTTTCTTAAAAAATGTAATTAATAAAAATTGGCAATCATCCAAAGAAAATTCAATTGGAAGAAAAATGAGGTTCCAAATACTAAATGATCAAGTTGAATGTGCTTGTTGATCTTCATCAAAAAAATCAGGGAATTTTCATAAATTCAAACTGCCAGGGGTTTTGCAGATAATATAAAATCACAAAAAGAATTCACAGATAATACATTCAGATAACAGCATTTGTCAGGAATTAAGATCATTCTTAAATATGATTTTCACGTAACAGACATGACGGGAAACCATTGTTCTGCGTCGTAGAATGATCGGTCAGGAAACACATCATGTTAGGAATGCGTCCTTTATTCAACGTGTTTCCTTGTATCTCGTTGTCTTAATTATAAATAAAAAATTATTTAGAGGCCACATGTAAAAAACGAAAATCCCACATTTACGCACAAAATTATGCAGTATGGCACAATAGAACCAGTAACAAACACAAATAATATTTCTAACTAAAATTATGAATATAAAAAATATTTCAATTTTTTAATCTATCTTGTTTCTCAGTGTCAAATTTAATTATTCATTCTAACTTCTAAATCATCTATGCTTTTTTGCAACTATGGTTATGATTGTATTAATCGCATCTTAACGAATTGAAACAACACCATGATGATAACGAGTCAAAGACACAGTACTGTTATTGTTTAAAAATATTTAAGATTGATTCTCCTTTTGTCTTATCCTCTGCTAACCATTTTTACCACATTTGGATGATTGTGATTAATGTGAAGTTCCAAATGTTGTTTTGTAATATACTTCATCGGATCATCGGTAGGACATACAGGACATTTGAATAACATTGATTTTCTAACATCCAAATCACAATTAAGAAATCCAGTCAAACTTTACATCGTAAATGGTGTCCAAAATATAATTGAACAATTACAAAATGGTTAGAACCATGTAAATTGGTCTTTTCAAAGATTATCTGTAATCTGTTTTGTAAATTCAGTCGTACTCTTATCTCCACCAATATCTCGGGTCTTAACACCGGTCTTTACCAAATCAAAAATAGTCGATTCTAATTTTTGACCAACCTCAATACATTTTGAATCACCATGTTTGTTTCCCAACCAGTCAAGCATCATCTTAATTGATAACAAGAATGATGATGGATTGGCAATGTTTTTACCTGCAATATCAAATGCCGCACCGTGAACTGGCTCAAACAACGCGAAATCATCTCCAATGTTGGCAGCAGGGGCCATACCTAATCCTCCAACTACTTGGGAGGATTCATCAGATAAGATATCTCCAAAGAGATTAGTAGTAACTATAACATCGAACTGATCAGGCTGGCGAATTAAATTCATAGCACATGCATCAACATACATTTCTTCAAATGCAATGTCAGGATAGTCTTTTGACACATCAGTGCATGCTTTTGCAAACATGCCATCAGTAATTCGCATGACGTTTGATTTATGAACACATGTTACTTTTCTCATAGAGTTACGTTGTCTTGAAATTTCAAACGCATACCTTGCGATTCGTTTTGAGGCCTTTTCAGAAATTATTCTCAATGCAACTGAGGAATCACCCAAGCTGAATTCTTTTCCAGTGTAAAGATCCTCAGTGTTTTCTCGAACTATTACCATGTCAATGTCATCGCGTAATGCAGGCATATGCGGATATGATTTAGCAGGTCGAATATTGGCATACAAGTCAAGCATTCGCCTCAACACTACAATTACGTCAGCCGCACTTTCACCAACTGGAGCCTTCAAACACGCATCAGAACGCTTTATTGATTCAACTGTTTCAGCAGGAAGTGCTTTTCCAGTTTCTTCCAATGCCAAGTCACCAGCTGACAATTTAGCAATGTCAAACTTCAAATCAAATTTATCTTGAATTGTATTTAGAACAGAGATTACAGATTCTGATAGTTCAGGGCCAATTCCGTCTCCTGTGATTAAAGAAATTGTATACATAACAAAACATCACAGCAAGGGAATTTTAGGTTTATCTTATCTACTTTTCACTAAGCATTTTTTTAAGCATGATTCGATTGATTGCATCAACTACTGCCTTTACAGAAGTGGTTACAATGTCCTCACCGACTGATTTTGCTGAGACCTTGTTTCCTAAAGGATCCTCAACTTTCACTGTCACTTCACATAATGCACCAGAACCGCCAGAAATTGACGCCAATCCATAGTCTTTGATTCTAATCTCTGAAATCTTGCCTGTAATTTTCTGGATTGCATTTAGTGCAGCATCCACAGGTCCGACTCCGTAATCAGTTCCAATGTGATCCTGACCATCAATGTTTAACTTTACAAATGCATAAGGCATGGTTCCTATTCCAGTGGAAACTGAAAAACCAGTCAACTGTACAATTCTTTTGAGTTCTTTTCACCTAAAACTTCGCTTGCCATAGATAGCAATTCTACATCCGTAACTTGTATTCCTTGATCACCAAGTACTTTGACCTTGTCTAGGATCTGTTGCGCTTGTTCTTCAGTTGGGCTTACTCCATATTCTTTTAACATTGCATTCATCCCATGAACTCCCGCATGTTTTCCCACCTTTAGCCATCTTTTTCTTCCTACCAGTTCAGGACTTATTGGTTCGTAGGTAAGCGGATTATTCAATACGCCATGAGTATGAATTCCAGACTCGTGTCCAAACGCATTTGCCCCAACTATTGCCTTGTTAGGTTGCACAATTATCCCAACAATCTTTGCGATGAATCTAGAAGTGTCATAGATTAGTTCAGATTTGATACGGGTTTCATAGTTTTGCTCGTATGGCAAGCATTTGAGGGCCATTGAAAATTCTTCCAAGGAAGCATTTCCTGCCCTCTCCCCAATTCCATTAACTGTAACATGCGCACATGCAGCTCCTGCATGGATTCCAGATAACGCATTTGCAACTGCCAATCCAAAATCATTATGACAATGAACACTTACTGGGAGCTTTGTAGATTCAATAGTGTCCCTGGTTATTTCAGCCATATACTCAGGAGTGCAATATCCCACAGTATCAGGAATGTTAACACGATCAGCACCTGCTTTTGCAACATCACCAAAAACTTTTTTCAAAAATTCTCGGTCCGTTCGAGATGCATCCTCAGCTGAAAACTCTACTTGCAATCCACGAGACTTTCCATACTCTACTGCCTCAATTGCTTTTTCAAGTGCTTGGTCTCGAGTCATTTTGAGCTTGTGCTCCAAATGTATGTCAGATGTTGCAATGAATGTATGAATATAATTTAATCCTGCATCAACTGCTGCATCAATGTCTTTTTTGATGGTTCGGGTCAACCCTGCAATTTCACAAGACAAACCTTCAGAAGTAATCATCTTAACTGCTTTTAATTCGCCTTCAGAAATTACTGGGAACCCTGCCTCAATTGCATCGACTCCCAAGTCATCGAGTTTTTTTGCGATTGCTAATTTCTGATCAGGGGACAAAGACACACCAAGTGTTTGCTCACCATCACGTAATGTAGTATCAAAAATTCTGACATTTACCATCATGCACCACTTCGCTGTAATGCGGCAACACCGGTTCGTGCAACATCAAGTATTCCAAATGGTCTTGCCAATTCCTCAAACGCTTTGACTTGATCAGGAGTAGCAGACAACTCTACCATCATAGAGTCTTTTTTCACATCATGGACTTTGCCACCATATGCATTTGCTAATTTGTTAACCTCCATGCTATCATTGGCATTACTGAGATTTATCTTAAAAATACATAGTTCTCGAAATACGGTTTTAGACTCATCCAAGTGCTCGACTTTGACAGTATCAATCATTTTATCGAGTTGTTTTACTACCTGCTCGATTCGTTTTTCATCACCGTATGTGGTAATGGTCATTTTGGAATAATCAGGATTTTCAGTAATTCCTACTGAGATACTATCAATATTGAAATTTCTTGCTCTAAAAAGATGAGTTATCTTAAACAAAATTCCAGGTTTATTTTCAACCAAAATAGAAAGAATCGCCCACATCACAAATCACCTAAGAGGGTAAGATCATATCCGATAACGAAGTTCCAGGAGCTACAAATGGCAATACATCTTCTTCAGGATCAATCGGAATGTCAATGACTGTGGCAACATCGCTACTTAATGCATTTTTGATTGCTTTGTCAAGTTCATCCATTGATTGTGCACGGATTCCTTGAGCACCATAAGACTCTGCTAATTTAACATAATCAGGACAACTGTGTTGCTCTACGCCAGTCATTCGTCTATCATAGAAAGTTCTCTGCCATTGCGCCACCATACCTAATGTTGAATTGTTTAAAATAAATACAATTACTGGAATATCTTCCAAAACGGCAGTTGCAAGGGAATTTTCAGTCATACTAAAACTGCCATCACCTGCAATATCCACAACAGGAACGTCAGGTTTTGCAACTTTAGCACCAATTGCAGCTGGGAATCCCCACCCCATAGTACCAAGTCCAGTAGAACTAAAGAAAGTGCCAGGTTGAACTACATCATAGAATAATGATGCCCACATTTGGTGTTGTCCAACTTCAGTAGTTACAATAGATTCTTTTGGCAATAGTTCACGAAGTTTGCGTAAAATTTTAGCAGCACCTAATTCACCTGGATGGATTTTTAAGTTTTCTTTCCAGTAAGATTTGGTTTCCTTAACATGCTTCACCCAAAGAGACTCGTCTGTTTTTTTAATTGCCTTTTGCAAAAGCAACTTTACCATAACTCTAAGGTTTACTTTTACATCTCCAACAACTGCAATCTGAGCATTTTGATTTTTGCCAATTTCAGCAGGGTCCACATCCATATGAATAATTTTTAATCGTTTTTCAAAAGCCTCAAAAGTTCCAACAGATCTATCTGAAAATCTAGTTCCAATAGCTAAAACACAATCAGCTTCTGCCATCATTTTGTTAGCTTCTGCATGTCCATGCATACCAATTGGACCTAATGACAAAGGATGAGTTTCAGGAAATGCACCTTTTCCTTTGAAAGTAGAAACCACAGGAAGCATAAGAGTTTCTGCAACTGCTTGTAATTCAGCGAATGCCGATGAAATAATAGCTCCACCGCCAGCTAAGATGATGGGTTTTTCAGCATGAAGTAACATATCGATTGCTCTTTCGACATTAACAATATCAGGATCAGCCCATGGATGATAACCTTGGATTTTAAATTCATCTGGAAATTCCATTGGGGCTTCATTAGTTTGAACATCTTTTGGAACGTCAATTAGTACAGGTCCAGGTCTTCCAGTTTCTGCAATGAAAAATCCTTTCTTAACAACTTCGGGAATTTCTCCAGCAGATCTTGGTTGAAATGCATATTTTACAACAGGATTTGCCATTCCAATAATATCACTTTCTTGAAACGCATCTCTGCCGATCATGTTAACAGCTACTTGTCCAGTAACTGCAATCATAGGGGCAGAATCTGCTTGTGCAGTTGCAATGCCAGTTAGAATGTTAGTTGCTCCAGGGCCAGAGGTTGCAAAGCATACACCGGGTTTTCTACTAACTCGTCCAAAACCATCGGCCATATGAGCAGCTGACTGTTCATGTCTTACCAAAATATGTCTAATATCACATCTATTAAATTCATCATACATTGGAAGATTTGCACCTCCAGGTAATCCAAATACTTGTTTGACACCTTCTTTTTCCATAGCCGTCATCAAGGCCTTTGCGCCGGTCATAGTTTCCATTTCATTCATTTAATTTTTCTCCATAATTTTAAGCTAGTAAATTTTGAGCACACTATAGTAAAACGACAAGAAGTAAATCATTAGCAAATATTTTAGTTAATTTTGTGTCCATTGAAATCATAAAAACAATCAATTGATAATTAATAAAGATTATCTAAAAAATAATCAGAGACTCATGCCATATGGTACAGAAGACTTAAACCAATATTTTCTGCATTTAAAATGGACTATTTTGAACGATAATGAAGAAATAATCAACATCATAGAGACGCTATTTCAATCAGGAATCAACAAAGATCTTTCAAAACTTAAAGGTATTCATCTAAATGATCCCAAATTTTCTAGTTTCAGTGATTTGCCGCCATACGATCTCAAAGACTATCAAACAACAATTGAACTTGAGGAATTAAGATTTATCAGCATATCAGATTATTCATATAAAATTAAAAATCCAAAAATTAGCTTGTTTGGAGACACAGCAGTTGTAGCTTTAGAATTAATTCAAAAAGGGATGTTAGTAGATAATAAATCATACACAGGTGAACACATGATAATTACCGGTCGTGCAACATTTGTTTTAGTAAAGCAACCAACATGGAAAATAGCACATATTCATTTATCAAAAATTGAAGGATAGTTGCTATTTTTTTTAGCAATGTTTAGTTTATTTTAATTCGGTTTGTTTGATTTGTTTTTAGTGGAAGTGTTTGGCTTGTTTTGATTCGGTTTGTTTGATTTGTTTTTAGATGGTTTGCGTTTTTTACTTTTGGATTCTTCACCGACTAATTTTTTGTATAGTTTGAAGGCTTGATCAACATTCTGATTGCTATGTACAATTGCCCTAACGGCTTTAATCATTGAAACCGGATGCTCAGATTGCCAAATATTTCTGCCCATATCGACACCTACGGCACCGGATTTTATTGCATTGAATGTTAATTGCAAAGCATCACGCTCAGGGATTTTTTTTCCACCTGCCACAATAATTGGGACAGGGCATGATTGGACTACTTTTTCAAAATTATCACAATAATATGTCTTGACAATGTGAGCGCCTTGTTCTGCGGCAACACGACATGCTAATGAAAGATATCTAGCATCCTTACCAAGTTCTTTTCCAACTGCGGTTACTGCTAAAACAGGTAATCCGTATTTTTCTGCCTCGCTAACTAATTTTCCAAGATTAACAACAGTCTGATATTCATATTTTGAGCCAACAAAGATAGACATTGCAAGAGCACTGGCATTTAGCCTAATTGCATCTTCAATAGAGACCGTAATATCTTCTTGAGACAAGTCTTCACCGATGATACTAGAACCTCCAGACACTCTCAAGACCATAGGAGTGTCAGTAGTCGCAGGAACAGAAGATCTTTGAACACCTCTTGTAACCATTAAGGAATCACAGTATCTCAAAAGAGGTGCAATTACTTTTTTCGGATTCTCAAGTTTTTCAGTCGGACCAAGGAAATAGCCATGATCAACAGCCAGCATCAATGCCCGATTATTTTGTGGTTTAATTATACTAGAAATTCTATTTTGTAATCCCCAATCCATATTTCTTCGATTTTGAAAGAATGAAAATCCCTTCTTAAGCCTTTCTCATTTTGTAATGATTATCTTCATTGCATTTTCACCGGTACGGGCATGATCAAATGCCTTTTGGGAATCAGAGATAGGATATGTATGGGTGATTAATTGTTTGACATCAATTTGAGAGGACTCAATCAGACTGAGTGCTTCTCGGGTATCTGAATCAGATGCAGCATAGCTGGTAACCAAAGTTATTTCTTTAGAATAAATTTTATTCATATCCAAATCCAGTTTTGCTCCTTTTGATGGAACACCGAACATCATTACAATACCTCCCCTCCGGGTCATGTTGACAGCATCACCTAATGCTTTGAGGCTACTTGTAGCAACAATTGCTACATCTACGCCTTGTCCTCCAGTATTATCCAAAATTATTTGTTCCCTGTTTTCATCCATTGAGGAAATCGAAGCAGTAATGTCGAATTTTTTTGCAAAATCTAATCTAAAGTCATTTATATCAAAGCAGAAGATTTTTGAGAATTTTTTCACATGGGCCAGCATCACATGCATCATTCCAGTTGGACCAACCCCAAAGATTGCAATGGAATCGCCTTCCATGGAAGTAAATTTAGACCAGGCCCTAACACAGCATGCCAAGGGTTCAATCATTGCAGCTTCTTCATAACTAAGAGAATCCGAGATTTTTAAAATTCCACCATGTGAAACGTTCCATGCAGGAACTACATATTCCTCAGATAACCCACAGGGGGAAAGATTAGTTTCAGAATATTTTTGGCACATTGTTTCATTTCCATGATTACAGTAATGGCAATCATAGCATGGAACATGATGATGAGTGAAAACTCGGTCACCTTTTTTGAATTCAGTTACATCAGAACCGACATCAAGTATAATTCCAGAAGGTTCATGGCCTAATCGCATTGAAAGTTGCCCATATTGTCCAAAAACTTTTTCCAAATCAGAACCACAAATTCCACAAGCATTCATCTGTACTAAGACATCACCAGAAGTTAACTGAGGTTTCCCTATGTCATCAACAGAAATTACAGAGGGTTCTTTGACAGATGCGCTTTTCATGCTAAAGCATTAGAAATTTGATTATAAGAAGATTATACGCCGAGAATCTTTTTCAGCATTACTCTGTAATCCACCTCATTTTTTTCACTTCCAGTTGCAGGTAATGCAAACACTAGAGTTGATTTTTCGGCACGCAACAAGGTTAACTCATCACTAATAACTTCTGTAATATCATCACTGACCAAAACAAGACCAACATCAGAGTCATCAGTAAGCGTCTTAATTTCTTCAAGAGCATTTTGAGGATCTTCAAAAATTTTTCCCGGAATTCCAGCCAATTGAAAACTAGTTACAAAGGATTTGCTACCAACAGTAAAGATTTTCACAGTTGTGAATTTTGCACGTTCTAATTTAACCCTTTTTGGAAGAATTAGATCAAGAAAGGTTGATTTAGTTTGAAAACTAGTCAAATTATGGCAGAAATTGATACTCAAAAAGATGTCTATTTGTTCCTGCATGGAAGAATGGATCTTAAAGAAAAAGCAACAAATGCACTAACTGCAAAAGGATTTGTAGCAAACAAAGTCATCATGGCCTTGCCAACCAAGACAGGAGAAGTAGGAGACTACATGGCAATGTTATGGATGCCTCCAAACCCAGATCACATCAAGATTCAACAAATTACCAAGGTTGAAAAAGTTGAATCAGAAGGAATGATAGGTCTTTGGAAAGGAGTTTCAAAAGATGATATCGGCACTACACCATTAGAGCAGGCTTAGCTGAATCCAGCACCAAACTCATTACCTTTTTCTAGTACATCACTAGAATCAGAATTTTTTAATTTTCTATAAAGCAATGTCTCATAAACCATCTTTAAGGCACTTTCATCATCAAAATCACAGTCTTCTTTGATCTGATTTTTGTACTTTTCTAATTTTGAGACATCTTGCTCATCAGGTGAAATGTTGTCATGAACCATAAGATTTGCAATTTTCTCTATTTCGGAATTTTGTTGAGATTCATCCATAATAGTATGAAGAATTTCTAGTTATTAACAAGTTCGAATTATAAATCAGAAATCAAACCTCTAAGAAAATCAGAAAATTCATCATCAGAAAAAATTATTTCTTCAACTTTATTTTGAGTCCTAGCTAGTTGTGCGGATTCAAGATGATAGCAAATTGTTTTTCCGTTTAATCTGCCAAAATAAAAACCAGGACAAGAACAATAATTGCAATCGGGATCAATCCAGTGTTCGTCACCTTTTCCAACCACAGTCCAAATTTTACGCCGTGTGGGCTCAAAAATGTGCAGTTTTACTCGTTTTTCAGAAACTAAAAATTGAACTCGATCCAAATTTTGGCTCATAAGGATTTAATCAGATATCTACGGTATAACTTTGATGTTGCAAACAAGAATCGTCCCATCAAAACCAGCATTGATTTTAGAAGGTGCAGAAAAGAATCTCATAATTACAGACATCCACATTGGATTTGAAAGCAACATGGAATCAAATGAAATTTTCATAGGAAAAAATTCAACAATCAATGAATCAATTCAAGAATTATCAGACATCATAGATTCAGAAAAACCAGATTCAGTGATTTTGTTAGGGGATATCAAATCAAGCATCAAGAATATTTCAAGAAACGAATGGGATGAAGTTCCTTTATTTTTTAAAAAGATAAGAGAAAAATGTGGTGTAACACTAATTCCAGGAAATCACGATGCAGGCATTCAAAGATTAATCCCAGATAACATTACAATCATTAGTTCAACAGGAATGGTTGAAGAAAATGTCTTGCTGACACATGGTCACACGTTACCCTCAGAAAATTTTTCACATGTAGATAAAATTATCATGGGACATCTTCATCCTATATTTTTTAAAGAAAATTCCATAATCAATGGTCAAAGAGTTTGGATATCAATTAGAACCAATAAGGAAAACATATTCCCAAGCAAGAAAGGCGAAATTGAAATAATAATTGTACCATCATTTAACAAATATTTTTACGTTACACACAGAAAACAATACAGAAAATCCATTTCCCCAATAATCAATAAAATCAATAAGATATCTGAGGCAAAAATAATTACTCTTGATGGAACAATTATTGGAAATGAATCGATGATTGATCATGTGATATGATTACACAGATAGTACACATAAGAATTTCAACACAATAAAATTCAAAAACTTTTTAGACTATCTTGACATCAAATGCTCATCTAAATTTACAACTAGAAAGTTTTGGAAAAAATGAAAATCTAATTGTTTTACAGACATTCACATGCCAGAATTTAACATGATTATTCATATTCGTCATAAGGCTCAATTGGATCTTTAGTTGTTTTGTTAGTTCTTAACCATTCCAATGTTTTTACGAAAGAATCAGCTAATTCAATGGTAGTCAAGACAGGAATACCTAATTCGAGCGATTTTCGTCTTATTTGGTATTCATCATCAAGCATCCCCACATATTTTTCCAAGGTTGAGGTACTTGGAATGTTTATGATAAAATCAATCTTTCGCTCATACAACAAATCAGAAATGTTTGGCTTTCGGTCCGGCTCTGAAATTTTATAAACAATTTCAACTTGCCCGATTTTTTCTTCAAAGAATTCGGCAGTGTGTTCTGTTGCCAGTATTTTAAATCCTAATTGTTTTAGTTTTGCAATTGTAGGAACTAGCTTTTCTTTATTTTGTGCACCGCCTACAGTGACAAGAGCAGAGCCATTGTCTGGAAGATTATAACCAACAGAGGTCAGTCCTTTGGATAATGCATCATAGAAACTATTTCCAAAACATGCGGCTTCTCCAGTAGACTGCATTTCGACTCCCAATGCAATATCAGCCCCCTCTAATTGCATAAAGGAAAATTGCGGGACCTTAATTCCATAGTTGTGGATTTTTTTCCATTTGTTATCAAGTATTTTAGGCAGAGGCTTATCCAAGATTGCCTTGGCGGCAAGAGAAATCAAGTTTGTTTTAACTAATTTTGATACAAAAGGCATTGAACGCGATGCCCTAATGTTTAGCTCGATCACATAGACATGATCATCATGAATTAAAAATTGTAAGTTGAATGGCCCTTTGATATTAAATGTTAGTGCAATCTTTTTGGAATACTCATTAATTGTTTCGATGGTTTTGTTGCTTAGACGCCAAGGAGGAATTACCATCATAGCATCACCAGAATGAACACCTGCACTGTCGATATGTTCAACTATCGCACCAATGATGACTTCTTTTCCATTACTTATCCCGTCTACATCAACTTCAAGTGAGTTTAACATGAATTTTGAAATTACTACGGGATGATCAGGGGATACATCAGTAGCTTCCTTGACATATGTCTTTAATTCTTCTTGAGACCAAACAACTTTCATAGCAGCGCCGGACAAAACATAAGAAGGTCTGACGATCACTGGGAATTCAACTTCTTGAGCAAAAGATTTCGCCTCATTCAGATTTGAAAACGCTTGCCAGCAAGGTTGTTGAATGTGAAGTTTATCTAGTTCTGCGCTAAATTTAGAGCGGTCTTCTGCCCTATCAACATCTTGTGCACTAGTTCCCAAGATGTTTACACCGTGCTGTGCAAGACTAGGAGTCAAATTATTTGCAGTTTGGCCTCCAACACAAGTTATGATTCCTTTCGGATGTTCAAATTCAACAATATCTAAAATTCTTTCCTGAGTTAGTTCTTCAAAGTATAATCTTGTGCAAATATCATAATCAGTTGAAACAGTTTCAGGATTACAATTCACCACTGAGACACTTTTTTCGCCATTTTCCTGAAGACCCCAAACCATGTTAACAGTACCCCAGTCAAATTCAACGCTGCTTCCTATTCTATAGGGACCCGCACCAAGTACGACAACCCCATTTTCATCCTGTGGGATTGCCACATCATTGGAGCGGCCACCATATGTCAAATACAAATAATTTGTAACTGTAGGCCATTCTGCTGCAAGTGTGTCAATTTGTTTAATTGACGGAATTACGCCTAATTTCTTTCTCAAAGCACGAATTTCATCAGGCAGCTTATCTTTTGCACGTGCAATCTGCTTATCGGAGAAACCTGATTTTTTTGCATCCCACATCAAAGATTCATCGAGTTCGGAATCTCTTAGTTTCGCTTCAATGTTCACAATGTTTTTTATTTTTTCAATAAACCAAGGATCAACAGTAGAGAGTTTGTAAATTCGCTCTACTGTAATTCCCATCTTTAATGCAATCGCAACATGATATAGAATTTGATCATCATGATGAGATAATTTGTATTCAATTTCTTCTTCAGTGTATTTAGTCCCATTTGCACGATTCAAAACTAGTCCGTCATTTCCAATATCCAACATTCGAATTGCTTTTTGAAATGATTCCTCAAATGTTCTACCAACTGCCATTACTTCTCCGACAGATTTCATAGTAGGGCCAAGTCTTCTGTTAACTAATTCAAATTTATCAAAATCCCATCTAGGATGTTTACATACAATGTAATCAAGTGAGGGTTCAAAACATGCAGTAGTATTTTTCGTAATTCTATTTACAAGTTCAGATAAATTGTAACCTAGCCCAATTTTTGCAGACATGTATGCTAATGGATATCCAGTCGCTTTACTTGCTAATGCAGACGAACGGGAAAGTCTAGGATTAATTTCAATTGCAACATATTTGGCAGAATCAGGATCTAGAGCATACTGTATATTGCATTCACCAACTATTCCAACATGTTTCGTTGCGCGAAGTGCAGCTGAACGTAACATATGATATTCATGGTTGTCAATTGTTTGTGATGGCGCAACAACAATATTGTCACCAGTGTGGGCTTTCATGGAAAGAACGTTTTCCATATTACATACGATTACATTATTTCCATCATGATCTTGCATTACCTCATATTCAATTTGTTTCCAATGGCCAATGTATTCTTCAACCAGCACTTGCTTGACCAAACTCGCTTTGAGGCCTCGTTCGACGATTTCATGTAACTCAATTTCGTTATATGCAACACCACCACCTCTTCCTCCCAGAGTATATGCAACTCGGATAATCACAGGATAAGCAAGTTCTTCGGCCGCCTTTTTAGCATCTTCAAAATTGTTGACGGTTTTGCTTTTCAGCACAGGCACGCCACATTCATTCATAGAGTCTTTGAAGAGTTGCCTATCCTCGGTTTTTTGAATGCCTGCAATCTGAGTTCCAAGTACATTGACACCATATTTTTTAAGAATGCCTGATTCATTCAGATTGACACCGCAATTAAGAGCAGTTTGCCCGCCATAAGCTAACATAATTCCATCAGGTCTTTCTTTTTCAATAATTGATTCCACATACTCGGCAGTAACTGGAAGAAGATACACTTGATCTGCAAATCTGGTATCTGTTTGGATGGTTGCAATATTTGGATTGATTAAGACACTGCTAATTTCATCTTCATGTATTGCTTTGAGGCATTGACTCCCAGAATAATCAAATTCTCCAGCTTCACCAATTTTGATTGCACCACTTCCAAGTACCAGGATTTTCTTTAATGATTCATTCTTTGGCAATTTATTTCTCCATTAAATTTTTGAGCTCTTCAAAAACGAATTTGCAATCAAAAGGACCAGGAGCTGCTTCGGGATGAAACTGTACTGCGATACAGCTTTGTTTTTTATGTTTTATTCCTTCAACTGTTTTATCATCTGCATTTGTAAACCATAGTTTAAAATCAGATTGTTCAATGGATTCAGGAGTAATTCCATACCCATGATTCTGGCTTGTGACATAAACTTTATTATTTTCTAAATTAATACATGGTTTGTTTTGTCCTCGGTGTCCATACTTTAGTTTGTAAGTTTCAGTATTTCCGGCAATGCCAATAATTTGTGCACCCAAACAAATACCCAAGGTAGGGACATTATTTTCAATTAGTTTTTTTACAGTATCAATAGTATCGGGACATTGTTGTGGATCACCAGGGCCGCTACTAAGTATGACACCTTCAGGATTGTATGCCATTACTTTTTCATATGGAGTATTCCATGGAACCAAAATTGCTTTGTAACCAAGTTGACGGATATTTCTTAAAATGGCATTTTTTGCACCAGTGTCAATTACAACAACACATTTTTCTTCATTGCCATAGATTTGTTCTTCTTTTGTAGAGACCACATCCATGAATTGTTCAGAATCATAGTGTTTTGCAGATTCTAGTTGTTTTTTAACAGATTCAACATCAATTTCAGTATCAGATACTACCAAAGCTGCCATCATTACTCCGCGGGTTCGAAGTTTTTTTGTTAATTCACGAGTGTCAATTTCCGAAATTCCAGGCACCTTTTCATTGTTCATCCATTCATCCAAAGTCATAGAAAGATTCCAATGACTAGCAGTCAAGGATAATTCATGGACAACCAGACCGCGAATTTGCATTTTATCGGATTCAAAGAATTTTGAAATTCCATCTTTATCAACAATGGACGGATCTGGAACGCCATAGTTTCCAACCAGAGGATAAGTTAAGGTAAGAATTTGACCATTATACGAGGGATCAGTTAGGGCCTCAGTATAGCCAACCATTCCTGTATTGAAAACAATTTCCCCAAAAACAGTTGTAGAATAACCAAAACCTTGACCATCAAGAACAGTGCCATCATCAAAGATCAGTTTTCCAAACTTGTTTGCGTGATTTGATTTCTTTGTAGTAATTGTGACCCTCATAAAGTCCGAGTCATTATGAATTTAAGTTTTGTGCGTAAATGAAATCCAAAAAATCTCAAAATGAGATCAACTAATCAGAGTGCTTGGAACTCTTCGCTCCATTTGTGATAAGCGCGAATCATCTCAGTTGAAACACTAGGTTTTCTTCTCTCCATTATATTTTTGAAATCAGCAGTTGTTAGATCTCTTGGTTGAATAGGTGCCTCACCTTCAACTGGTTCATGGTAATCAGGAGAATCAAAAATTTCATGAACTGTCTTGATTTGTGCGGCTTGACATACATCCTTAATGTCACTTGCACTGTATCCATCAAATAATTTTGCCAATTCAGTATTATTCACATTAAGACTTTTGCTTAAAGGAGCAGTGTATTGTTCAAAGAGATTTTCTCTTGCCGCTTGAGTAGGCAATGATACATAGATTCGTTTTTGGAATCTTCTAAGAAAAGGCCAATCAAGACTCCACGGCTTGTTTGTTGCGCCAATTACATACAACATCAAGTCTTTACCCTTACCGTTAACCCCATCCATTTCAGTCAAAAACTGATTTTTGGTTCTTACTTCCCCACCTACTTCACTGCTTCTAGAACCCAACAGAGAATCTACTTCGTCTACAAACAAAATGACAGGTTTTCCTTCTTTTTCAGCATACTTTCTTGCCATAGCAAATAATTTTGAGACATTTTTTTCTGCTTCACCTAACCATTTGCTCATCATTGATGATGCATCCACATTAATGAAATAGCCATCCATCTCATTTGCAGTAGCTGCTGCAAGCATTGTTTTTCCTGTACCTGGCGGACCATAAAGTAACATTCCTTTTGGCCATCCAAGTGGAAACAAATCAGGTCTTTTAGTAGGATATACAATAGATTCACGTAATGCACTTTTTGCATCATCTAAACCAATTACTTGGTCCCAAGTAACATCAGGTTTTTCTTTCATAATTAATTCTTCAAAATCGTTTTCATTTTCTTGTCTTTGTACAGATTTCTTTTGATCTGAATCAGAAGCTTTTGGATCAACTGCAGGTTCAATACCATGAGATTGTTGTAGTGCTTGAATTCTACCATGGTAAGAGTTACATCGTTCTTTGTAGATTTGATTGAGTTTGCTGTTAGGATAAAGTTGTAATAATTTCACTAAAGCATCTATTGCTTGTTGATAATTGGTAATTGCCATTCCACGAGCACCTTGAGAATCAAATTTGATGGCTTCAGAAGCATATCGGCTTGCTGTATTTTCCAATTCTTGGGGGGCTAAACTCATTTCATTTACCTACGCAGTTTCATCTAGAGAATTTTGTTGGTATTCTACGGTGTTAACCTCTGTCACAAAATTGGTTAAATTAATTGCACTTGTTTCGTGTTCATCGTAATCAGGACCGTCAAGATAATTTTTTTTGAAATCAGATTTGTCTGAAATATGGCCATGCATGTCTTTGACTTTGTTAATAGAGTCCTCAGCAGAAATTATCAATTCAGAAACTTCATCATCCAAACCTTCAAGAGAACTGGCAGTTTCATCAATTATCGAGGTAAAATGCTTGAGAATCGAGCGCATTTCTTTCTTATCTGCATATTTACACATCATAAAATTTGCAATTCCAACAATTTTGTTCAGATCTTGTAGTTCCTCCAAGGTAAGTTTATCAATTTTTGAATCATCTGAGGGGTTTACTTTGGACAGTTTTTTGTCAATTGCTGACGAAATGGATTTGATTCGATCTAGGTCTTTTGAAAAATCTCGTTTTTGATTTAGCATATCAGGTATTGCATAATTTCAAAAAATCAAGATTAGGATACTGCTTACTTAATTTAGAGTCCACCATCAATTTTACTTCATTAAGATTAGAAGATGATTCATAGTTGGATTGACTAAAATCAAATCTAGCGGTAGTCAGAGCAGCCGAATCTACCACTATACTGCCCAAGTGAACAGATATTTCAGATAATTTTTGGCTACAATTCGGAATAAATTCAAAAAGTTGTGCACTAACAGTTCTAATCATGGGAATTGTAGAGGGTAAAACTTCAGGGATACTACCTATGTTAGAAATTTTTTCCACGTTCTTTCGAACAAAAAGTAAAATCTCTAAAGAAAGCGTTACAAGATACTCAAATTTCAATGCATCAGTATAAAGTTTGTCATAGTCATCAAAGTCGTGAACTAAATCTTGATTTGATTTTTTTAATTTAATTTGTTCAGAGCCAAGAACATCAATTACATCATCAAGCATATTCATAGAGTATTCTAATCGTGGAACAAGGGTTACAGAATGAGAGATATTTTCAATTTCTATTGAATTGACGCTGCATTTTACCAACATGACTACTGACAATTCTAGATTTTGTATTTGAGGATGATGTATCAAATATTTTAGTAACCACAGTTACACCCATCAGCAGATACAATTTTAATTTTTTTGAGTATTTATGTAAAGGAATTTAGCTCTCAATTTTACCTAATAACAAATCAAGAAAAAACATGGTAAATGAGCACATTTTAACAGTCAGTCTCGAAGAATTCGGATTAAGCAAGTATGAGGCACAAGCATATGTCGCATTAATAGCAAAGGGCACTATTTCGGCAGGGGACCTGGCATATTACTCAGAGATTCCAAGGACAAAAATTTATCCAACGCTATTGAAATTAGAAAATAAAAAGCTAGTCATTATTTCAAAAAGTAAACCAATCATGTGTACGGCAATTGCCCCAGAAGATGCTTTTGATGGAATAATTCATGAGCAGATCAATAAGGTAAATGCAATGAATACTTTAATTTCAAATTTAAAGAAAGCAAGTGAAGAAAGTAGAAAATCCAGAGGCTCTGAAGAAAAAAGGTATTTCCATTTGAGTGCAAACAACGTACTATCGCAACTGCAAACAATGATTGAAGGCTCAAAGTCATCAATCAAAATAATGACTGATCAATGGGGTTTTGAATTGCTAGCTGAATGTAAAGAACAATTGTTATCAGTATTACGTAGAAATCTAGATGTTAAAGTTCTAGTAGCACCAGCTCAAATTTGTTCTGAATCATTTAGAGTGATTCCAGACGGAGTTGAAATTAGAGCATCAGACATTACACAAAATTGTTTCATTTTTGACGAAACAGAACTGCTAGTGATAAATAACAACAATGGAAAAGGAGCCATCTTTTCATCTACAGACATCCTAGGAATAAATCAAGAAAAAATATTTTTAAATATTTGGAAAAATGCAATTAAAACCAAGGCATTAGCAGACATGACAAAAGTTGAGGCGCAGGAAATTTACAAAATTATTAAAATTGTCAATGAAACAGGATTACTACATTTGCTAAACTCTACAATAGTATCTAAAAAGCCAGCAGACATGCTCAAACTTTTAGAAAAGAATGGAATCTCTTTAAAATCAAAAACACTAGATGATGTAATTGAAATTATTGATGCAGTAATGCAAATTACGTGTTCAGGTCATGCAAATTTTGAGGCAAATAATAAAAATATTACAATTGAATCAAAATTAAACAGCGGCCATTCTTTACCTTGGGTGTCAATTTTAAACGGCTGTCTTCAGAAGCAAGGATACAAGACACGAACAGTGTATCAAAATAATTCAAACAAAGGCGAAAAAATCCACATTAAAATAAGTAAAAATTAAAAAAATTCATTCAGATATTTTTGAATTATCATTAAATTTTTCTGAGATTGCACATAGGCAATATACGAGATGAATCCAGAAATGCTTTGAAAAAGAACGTTTTCCAGCAGGTTTTCTCAATAAATGCATATACTGTATTCGCTAGTTTTTCATTATCAATTATTTTTGTATTCTTGCCGAATTAGCTCAATAGTCTCAGAATCAAACTTTGCAAAACATTTGTTTAATTCTTCCTCATCTAATTCTTCATCGTGATACAACATTACAATTATGAATCATAGATCAACATTCATTATAATAACAGATAAGAAAGATGTACAAAGTACTCAATTCTCATACCATACACAATAGAGGCCCCATGAGACACAAAATTGTAGTCATCATCAATAAATAATTCCGATAAAGAAGTAGACTATGCAAATGATTTCAATTGAATACATTTTAGAATGCATGAATGATGAAAAAAATTATCTTGGAGATTTATGGCAAACCTGTCTAAATAACAAAAAAAAGATTCAAAAAAAGTAAACTAAAAGAAATTTTAAAAAAAATGGAAGTGTTGGGCACATTAAAAAACACGTTTATAAAGACGAGACATATTATGTGAAATATTATCACCATTCGCTTGAAGAACACATAGGTTTTGTCAATAACTTAATTTTTACGTATGAATCTAAAATAAATTTAGCAATTAAAAATTTAGAAAATAAAAAAATCTTTTTAGATATATCAAAAAATCTCAGTTCGCACAAATTTAGCAAATATACAAAATCAGATTATGAATTATTGCTAATTGGCATGACAAGTATGTTTGAATTAGCATCATCAGTATTATGGTTTAAGGAAAATAATGAAAACAAGGAATTAAAAAAGGAATTATCAAAATGCTTTAAGCAAATAAATGAATTCATGGAAGAGATAAACAGTAGATTACTTGAGGGTAGGAAAACTCAAGAAAGAATAGTATTGCAACGAGAGTTTACAGGAAAAATTCCAAAAATAGGACATCTGAAAATTTAAAATAATTTTAGTGTCACTAGCAACATTTACTAGATCCTCATCATAAAACGCCACTAGTGACAATTAATATAAAATTTTTCACATATACAACATCTTCGAATCACGATAAATCAAAAAACTCATAGAACCAGTTCTAAATACTAAAATCAGACTAAAACTAAGCATCATAATCATGATTGAAGAAAAACTGGAATCCATCGGAGTTAAACTTCCAAAACCACCTACACCTGCGGGATCATATATTCCAGTTATACGCACAGGGAATTTGTTGTTTATCTCAGGTCAAATTCCAATGGAAGATGGAAAAGTAGTGTTTGCAGGAAAAGTTTCAGACAATAATTTAGAAACTGCACAAAAATCAGCCAAAATGTGTGCCATCAATATTCTTGCTCAAATTAAAAGAGAATTGGGAAATCTAGACAAAGTCACAAAAATCGTAAAACTTTCAGGATTTGTAAATTCCATGCCAGATTTTACACAGCACCCCAAAGTTATCAATCCAGCATCAGACTTGTTCTTTGAGGTATTTGGCGAAAATGGAAAACATTCAAGAGTTGCAGTAGGAGTAGCTTGCCTACCATTGGATTCAATGACTGAGATAGATGCAATTATAGAATTTTCAGAATAATCAATTTGGAAATTTTCTTAAATATATTTTTAAGATCATCCATTTGTGGTACAGATGTGTCGAGGATTATGTGAACGACTGAAATTAACATCATTTACAAACAGTTCACGATATAAAATTGGACAGAAATGGTGTTCACTGTGCGCATTATTTTTCTTTACTGAAGAAAATACATGTCCATGCTGTAAAATAAGACTTAGAACTAAAGCCAGGAGTAAAAAACATGAATTGCCCAGAATGTAATCACGAAAAAGGCAAATGTGAATGCCTATGCTGTTGTTCGATTTCAAAGATAGGTTGCATCTATTGCATATTACCAGTGTTAGGATACAGACAGATTAAGAAAATTCTAAGATATAAAAAAAATACAGATAAAAAAATTCAAGATTAAGAAGATTGCGATGCAGTTGTAGAAATGATTCATATACAGACGTAATTGAATAGCAAATGTGCTAAAGATTTCTTTGAGTATGTTGATTATAATTTCAATAGCATCCACCTCAGCGTTTGCAGAATCGACTTTGGAATTGCAAGTTTCATCTGAAGAAATCAATGCGTTGGATTCAATCTGGATTTCAGGAAAAATAACAGAAGTGGCAGAGTTTAAGCCTGTAAAACTTCGAGTCATCGGTCCTGATGGAGCACTGGTTTTTGCCCCACAATTAGCAATTGGGGATAATGGCGAATTTAAAAAACTGTTAAATCCCCCAATTCCAAGTTTCAAGACCGGAACATACCTGATTATAGCAAGTCATGAGGATTCAAAGGTAACTGTATCCACACAATTTTTGGTAATAGCACAAGAAACGCCAAGAAATGAAATTCCAGAATTAATTCAAGAAAATGTAACGGAGGAAAAACCACCAGCACCGTTAAGTGGGATTGTATTGGTAGCAGACGCGGTAAACGGTTCGGACATAATTACAATCACAGGCAACACCGATTTTAGAAACTCAGACGTCACGTTGATTGTAAGTTCGCCTAACGGGAACTTGGTGACCATAGCACAAGTAACTCCAGGAATATACGGGGATTTTGAAGTTGAAATTAAAACAGGAAGTGCAATGTGGAAAGAAGACGGATTATACACAATCACTGCAAACCAAGGAGTTGCCTCAGAACATAAAGAATCAGTTCAAGTCGAGATTAAAGACGGCGTAGTCATACCTGAATTTGGAGTCATAACATCGCTAGTATTGATAATATCAATTATTTCAATCATCATAGTCTCATCAAAGTCAAGACTGGCCATATCAACTAGATTTTAATTCTAGATTTCATCTTAGTAAACATGTTTAACTTAGAAGACATAAAATCTGAAAAATATATTTCGCTCGAAACTTATCGAAAAAACAATCAGTCAGTAAAAACTCCAGTGTGGTTTGTGATCAAAGATGACTTGGTATACGTTGTAACGAGAGAGCAAACAGGTAAAGTAAAACGTCTTAGAGGCAATTCACAAGTGAAATTTGCATTGTGTACAATGACAGGCAAAGTTACAGGCGAATGGATTTCAGGTACCGTGAAAATACTGTCTGAAGAGGAGACCATGGAAGCAGTAAAGATCAGAGATAAAAAATATGGGTTTATGGCAAAAATTGCAAAATTTGCTAGCAAAAGCAAGGGAGAATTTTTTGCATTCACAATATCGCAATCATAAATTGGATTATTTTACAAACTACGAATACAGAAAATAGTTCAAATAGTTTTTTGTAATTTTTGTTCTTGCTTTAATTTGTATGCAGTTAATCCTGCAAATCCAAAAATTATGATTAATCCAACATAAGCTAAAACTTGACTATATTCTATTAAAATTGCAGACACTCCAATTCCTACAACACCTGGAAGTAAAGACAATGCATAGAGCCACCAACCACAGCAACCAAGAGGAACCAAAGAGAAAAATGAGAAAAATGATGTGGCAGCAGTACTTCCAGTATTTCCGCCAAGTGCCTTTTTCTTTATATCAAGTTTACAGGCCAAAGTCTTACTTTTCTCTGAAAGAAACACTTGCAATCCAATTCCAATCCCCATTCCAACTATCACTATGGAATTTAGCTGAAATGCCGCACTAATTGCATCCAATGGTTCCAATGCGGGAGTTGTAATTACAACCACAGAAAGATATACCACCACAGTGGCCACACCAGCAAGTGTCGCTTTTCTAACAGGCTTCATCATATACCATCATAAACTAGAGTTTGAGGATGAAACGCAACCCATTCAAACCAAAATCCAGGCTCAATTGGCATTCGCTTTAACTGCATTCCATCATTCTCACCGGATACAGACAATCCATCATAGTTCCATTCAGAATTTGTTTGCACATCTAAAATTTTTCCATCATCATACACAAAGTCTAACGTATTGCCATTAACGGTTCTCTCAAATGCACGCGAGTTTTCAGAAAATAAGGATACCAGCATTACAGGGGTATCGCCAATGAAATCATTAATTAGAATTTCAGATTCAACGTCATTTTGCTTGTAAGCTTTGTAAGTGTCATCTTGACTAAATCCGATGATTATTTCTTTTGGGTGCAATCTATCATCGCTGTGCTCCACCGGGAACATTATTCGTGGTTCGGCGTAATAGTTTCCGTAAGGATCAGTTGCATACGAACGAATATGACCAGTGTCAGTGGTTAACACCAAAGTATCAGGATGAAGTGTCTTCCAATCGCCCCAGGTAATAACATCAAACGGGACTAGATTCAATTGGTACCCAGTCAATTCACCTTTAACTGCAATTCCAAGAGCTTGACTCCAATAGGATTCAGTTAGTCGGTCATACATCAACAAATTGCTGTTGTAAAGTTTTCCAGAAGTTCCAAATTCCACTTCTTGTCCGTTAATTATTCTCTCAAAGACCTGATTTGTATAGCATAGAGGACAATAAGTAACTGAAACTGGAATGCCGCCCACATTGTCATTAACGATTTCATGCCAAACCAGAATGAAAATCGGATATGCTTTTACTTCGCCATTAACATCCAATCCGATTACGGTGTCAGAATCAGACATAAACTGGGAACTTTGCACATCTGCAAATACGGGATTGTCAATGGATGGAATTCCATCTTTTGGAGGCCCACCGCCCTTTATCCTATCAAGTGGGATCAGATGCTTTACACCATCAGTCTCCATCATTGCAAGTTCGGAGAACACGTTAGATTCGCCAGCAAAGGTGGTTTGAGGAATAGATTCGCCATAATAAAAAACAGACAAACCTGCTAGTGCTACACCTACGATTGCAATTGTCACAATGGCCTTGAGATTCAATTTTAAATAATTTTGGTAATCAAAATATTAAACAATTATTCCAACTTAATTTGGACAAACTCTTTTAACAAATTTCCAAAGGATTCAACCATGAGTACAGAAGCAAACCTAAAAGAGAATGTATTACATGATATTACTCACTGGGGGCTCAGAGCATCAATTGGAGCCATATTCATAGTTCATAGTTTGAAAAAATTCGATCCCAGTTGGCAGGAATGGTTAACCAGTATTGGGATGCCACCAGAAATGCAATTGCCAATTGCACTAGCAGAATTCATCGGCGGAATTTTGTTGATTACCGGAGTACTGACCAGAGTAACGGGCTCAATATTCGCAGTAATTCTGCTTGGTGCAATATTTCACATCAGATGGGAAAACGGATTTTTTGTCTCCAAAGGAGGATGGGAATGGGATTTGGCAATGCTTGCAATAGTTCTTGCAATAGTTGTCACGGGCCACGGAAGAATATCAATTTCACATTTAGTAAAAAGAATTCCTAGATTCTTACAGTGATTATTTTATTTTTTTATTTAATTCTGTAATGAATTTTTTTATTTTGGGTTTTGGAATTACAGCGCCACATGCTTTATCATGACCGCCGCCAGAACCGCCAAGACTGGTTGCCAAAAGATTGACAATCTTACCCAGGTGAACCTTGCAGTTCTTTGAACCTCTAACTGAAACAGCATAAATGCCATGATCAATTCGTTCTTTGTATGCAACACCAACATCCTTTCCGGACAATCCCATTACAAAATTGACCGCACCACTTGCACCAGCATCTAAAATTTCCATATGGCCAAGATTAGTCATTGTTTTCAATCCCGCCTTTACTTTGGCAATCATTTGAGACAGTTTTTCTACTTGTATTTGTGCAAATTCATATGTGTTTGGGATATCATGTGGAAATTTAGAATCTGCCAATTCCTCAACCAAGTATTGTAAATAGTCAGGTTCTCTTTGGCGACCTACAATATTGTAAGTCATAACAGTTGCACTAATCAACGCAAATTGTCGGTCATAGATTTGTAGTAATTTTGCACCAAGTGGTCGGGCTTCCATGTAATCAGTGATGGCAGCGCATGCTGCTACAAATGATGCATGATCATTGAGTTTGGATTTGAATGCAGTATAGGTTAGAACTGCAGTGCATTCATTGATATCATGAATTACTTTTACTTTGATTTTGTTTAATGCCTTTACAATGTTAGGATCAATATCATGATGATCAATGTAAGTTACTGAAACTTTATTTTTTCTCAAGGTTGTCAAGATATCAATAAATTCGTCCTGTGTTTTTTTGCTTAATCCTAAATCACAAATAAATAATGACTTTAATTTTTCATCTGAGACTACCTGATTTAGTGCTTCCATTTGTCCAGGATAATCAACCAATATTGCATCCCCGCCAAATGCTTGACGAATCAATGCTGCAGAACTAATACCATCGCAATCCTCTTTGTGTGAAATACAAATTACTTTGGTACGCTTAGACGCACTTGTTTTTTTAGCTGCTGTTTTTTTGGTTAGCTTTTTAGCTGCTGTTTTTTTGGTTTTAGAAGATACCAATATAGATTCAAAAATCACAAACCCTCATTTAAATGAAGAATGCAAAATTAAGATTTTCTAAAAAACTTTTGAATACTTTGATTTACCAATGAACTTGAGTCAAGACATACGTCATATAGTGACAGTCCTTCCATTTGTGTTTGATTATCGATTTCTTGGATTTTTTTGAGTTCTTCAGATGAAGCATTTAGTATCAAGTCATCTAATTTTGTCAAATGCTCTCGCTCTTTAGGAGTCATTAAGTTTTGATTAAAAATTATCATTTATGAGCAAAAGTTGCCATATTAGACTAAGTACTAAACTTCACAGACATAATTTTAGCTAAAATATAATAAAAGATTTACAGTAGGCTCACTATGGATACGAAAAACATAGGTCTGCGAGGAATTGAAGTTGCAGATACCAAAATTTCCAACATAGATGGGGAAAAAGGGAAGCTCATTTATCGAGGATTCGATATTTTAGACCTTACAAAAAATTCAACATTTGAAGAAACAGCATATCTTTTACTTTATGACAAACTGCCAACAAAAAACCAATTAGATGAATTTAATGCAAAATTAGTTGAGGCAAGGTACATTCCAAAACAAATGCAAAAAAACATGGGAAATTGGAGAAAAGACGCAGATCCAATGGACATGCTACAAGCATTCGTCTCAGCACTTGCAGGATATTATGATGAAGAATTTTCAAACAAAGACGCCAGTTATGACAAGGCAATCAACCTCATTGCCAAAGTTCCAACCATTGTTGCTAGCTGGCACAGAATAAGGAATGAATTAGATCCAATAGAGCCTGATTCGTCACTTGGTCACGCTGCAAATTTCCTATACATGATGTTTGGAGAAAAGCCAGACACTGAAGTTGAAAAAATATTCGATGTGTGTTTAATCCTTCATGCAGAACATACCTTCAACGCATCCACTTTTACAGCCAGACAAGTTGCGTCAACAAGAGCACACATGTATTCGGCTTCAAGTGCGGCAATTGGAGCATTAAGTGGAGAGCTACACGGCGGGGCAAATACAGAAGTAATGAAGATGCTCTTAGAAATTTCAGAACTAGGCAAGGTTGAAGAATGGATTAAAGAAAAAATTACCAAAGGCGACAGAATCATGGGAATGGGTCATGCAGTATACAAAACATACGATCCAAGGGCACAGGTGTTAAAAGAATTATCCAGAAAACTTGCAGAAAAGACCAAAGACCCATGGTTTGACATTACAGAAAAAGTAGAAACTGCAACCATTTCTGAGATGAAATCCCAAAAAGACAGAGAGATTTACCCAAATGTAGACCTGTACAGCGCATCATTATATTACATGTTAAAAATTCCAATGGATCTCAATACGCCAATCTTTGCAATTTCAAGAGTTGCAGGATGGGCAGCCCACATCATCGAGGAGAAATTTGCAGAAGCCGCACCTAAGCCAGCATTGTATAGGCCAAAGGCCACATATGTTGGAAAATACTGCGGACCGCAAGGCTGTGAATATCAAACACTAGACTTGAGAAAGTAAAACTAATTTCTTGTACTCAACCAGTCTTTAGCTTTTGAATTCACATCATGTTTGTACAATACTTCAAAAACCATATCATAAAACGTGATGCCTTTTTTTTGAGCCTGATCATCAAGCCACTTTATTCCATCTGCTAATTCTGGATCATACTCGGAGAATTCAACTAGCTCATCCACCATTTTTGAGAAGAAAGCGTGGGATTCAAGCATATGTACATCTTTGAATCTATGATCATAAGTAGAAGATTCAAAATATATTAACAAAAAAGGTAGCTTTTTCAAGTTTTATTTTATTTTTTGAGCATGACATGAAGAGAAAATATTCTTTGGGTATTGACTGCTTTGACAGATAGTTGAACTGAACTTTCAAAATAAACTATGTTTTAAAAATTTATTATCAGGATCATGAATATTCAAGATGGGTATATCAAGTCCGAAGGACATATCAGGTCCGATGGACAAAGATAATTGCACCAGTAAATGCAATTAATAATTCTAAAAACATTGTTTGATTGTTATTTAGTTCACAACCCTTGTCCAACCAATTAATTAATTCTCAACAGATCCCTGCTACAAAAAACCTAATAATTAAGTAGATTTGAATTTTTAGTAACTTCCCATACCATAATTAATCTCAGAGAATTCTGAAACAAGAACAGACTTCGATTCATGGAATTATTAACAAAAGACCTCTTTTTGATTGACAATTGGATCATGTTTTTTATTCAGATGGGAATGCAGATAGAGTTTCCTGGATAATTCAAACAGGCAATTCAATCATTGAGCAAAACAAAGAACATGTTGATATTTACAAAAATAAAGTTTCAAAATTACAATCAAAATATGTGGCATTGCATATTGGATTATTTTGGGGAATAGGATTGTTCAAAATAAAAAATGAAGACACGATCAAGATAAAATTAGATGAAAAAACAATGTTTGAACAATTAAGCGCAGGCTTAAAAACAAGAGATGAATTTATTGCAAATCGAATTAAATTCATCAAGCAATTAACCATGCAAAGAAAATTGAAGATGCAATTTGAAATGATTGAACAAAAAGACAACATGGCAAATAAAATACTAAAAATAAAAGAAGTTGAAACCAAAAATGAATAGGCATCATATGAAAGATTAATTGTAACTAAACCCAGTGATAGAAGGATAGAAAAAGGATTAGCTCGTTTAGGATGACAGCACTTTATCGTCAATTAGAGCGATCTTATGGAATTTTCAAGAGATGATTAACAATGTTGAAAATATTTCAACAATAATGAATGGCATAATTTCTGTTTGAAAAATATCCATTTGTGACGATTAGGTTTATTTAGAACATGGTAAATTTTGGATCAATTATGGCAAGTATAGACAAGGCAGCAATAATATTCTCAATTGCAATTACAATAGTAGGCGCAGGAATTGCAGTTGCAGGAAACGCTGCAGATAATGCTCCAGCATACACTGCTCCAGTAGTTACAAAGGAAATGCCTGAACCAGAAACTCAAAATGAGTCATTTGGTGCAGATATTTCTGAAAAAGTAAAAACTGAAGAAAGCATGATGGAGAAAGAAACTGTAAAACTAGAAGAAGAAATGGTCATGGAAGAAGAAATGGTCATGGAAGAAGAAATGGTCATGGAAGAAGAAATGGTCATGGAAG
>CAJQMY010000021.1 GCA_905479565.1 uncultured Candidatus Nitrosopumilus sp. | reverse complement strand
TATCAGGATATTTTTCGACATGAGAAAGGATTTCATTACAAACAGACTACGTTCAAACAGAAAATCAGTAAATATTCCTATTGAAAACAAGATAGAAACTATTCAAGGTGAGGAATTTGTATGGATTGATTTGCAAAATCCAGATAGAAATGATGTTGAAAAATTAGCTGAAAAATACAATTTCAACGCATTAAACGTAGAAGATTGTATGACTAAATTTGAACTTCCAAAATTAGATAGTTACGATGATCATTTTTTTGTAATTCTTCATTTTCCACCATTAGCACAAAAAATTGGGATATCAAAAAATAGTCAATTATCAATATTTATAGGAAAAAATTTCTTGATAACGGTTCATCAAGGAGATCTTAAACCACTTGTAGAATTAGTGGAAATTTGTAAAACAAGTGCTGATCAACAAAGAAAAAATAGATTATTAAGAAAATCATCAGGATTACTACTTCATGAAATTTTGGATGTGTTAGTAGATGACCTTTTACATACATCAAGGAAAATTATTGCAAATCTAGATGATATTGAAGATAGAGTTTTTGATGAAACAAAACCTGTAGCTAGAAGTATAGCATTACTTAGAAGAGAAATTAATAGATTAAGAAGAATAGTAAATCCGTTAAAGAAATTTGTGCTAGAAATAGCAAAACACGTCAAACAATTTTCAGGTAATGACGATGATGAACTCATATTATTCTATGATGACGTAATAGATCACATTGACAAAGTAATTGAAACATTAGAAGAATCCAGAGAAACTATGGAAATTTACAAAGATACCGATTTTGTGTTAAGTACTGAAAAAACAAACAAAGTTCTTGCAGTATTAACAATAATTTTCACATTAGCAATCCCATCAACCGTAATTGGGACATTTTATGGAATGAATGTAGACTTGCCAGGCGGGATTGGAGATAACTCCATGCTTTTAGGACCATTTACGACTTTCATCATAGTGATAATTGCATCAGCAATTCCAGCAATCATGATGTTTACATATTTCAAAAAATTGGGTTGGATTAGTAATTAAAATTGAAAATCTAAACCTACTCATAAAAAATAAGCTTAGATAAATACAAGATGATTTAATTATAGTTTATGGGGAAAATTAGAGTTAGAACAGGTAGAGGTACAGGAACTATCGAAGTTGATGAGGATGCTTCCAAATGGTCTGGCGATGAATTTAGAAAGATCCAAGAAACAAGAAAAAAAGCATCAGCAGGAAGAATGGTTCATACAGGTCGTGGGACTGGTTCAAGAAAATTAGGAGATATGCCTAATCCAAGAGCAAGACCTTCAACTGAAGGAATGACCAGAAGTACAGGTAGAGGAACCAGTTCAAGAAAAAGTAAGAATAAAGGAACCCAGTAAAACCTCAATTTTTAATTTTTATTGTTTCTATTTAGAAGACGTTTTCTATATTTTAATATCAGGATTTACAGATTTTAGCTTGTCCCAATCTGTAAGAAAGTTATCCAAACCAATTTTTGTTAATGGGTGTAACAACATTTTATCCAATACTGCGGGAGGTAATGTAACAACATCTGCACCAATTTTTGCCGCGTCAACAACATGCACCGGATGACGAACACTCGCAACAAGAATTTGAGTTCCAAAATTATAATTTGAAAAAATATCTTTAATTTCATGAATCAATTTCATTCCATCTTGACCAATATCATCTAATCGTCCAATAAATGGACTAACATATTTTGCTCCAGCTTTTGCAGCAAGCAAAGCTTGATTTGCAGAAAAGATCAATGTTACATTAACAGGAATTCCTTCAGATGAAAATGATTTACAAGCTTTGAGACCATCAGGAGTCATAGGCACTTTTACAACTACATTGTCCCCATATTGTCGAAGACGCTTACCTTCCTCCATCATTCCAGAATATTCGGTACTAACAACTTCTAAACTAACATCACCTTTGATAACTTTTGTAATTTCTTCCATAGCATCCTTCGGATTTCCACCTTCCTTGAACATGAGCGACGGATTAGTTGTTATTCCATCTAGCAAGCCCATGTCGTTAAATTTTCTTATGGATTTAAGATTAGCAGTATCAAGAAAAATTTTCATAATTTTTTACTCCTAATCTCTTTGACTTGTTTTACCATATTAAAAGATGTTATTCCATGCTTCTCCAAGAGTAATGGGACTTCTTTATCACGTGCAGATTCACCAAACATGTCCTGGACTCCAATTCTTTTGATGGGTACTGAATAAGATTCTGAAACAGATTCTGCTACTGCAGAACCCATTCCACCAACAATATTATGTTCCTCTGTAGTTACGATACAACCAGTTTCTCTAGCTGCTTTTTCTAAAATTTTATGGTCAATTGGTTTGATCGAAAACATATCCAAAACTCTACAAGAAATTCCTTCTTGTTGTAAAGATTCAGCAGCTTCTAAAGCCATTCTAACAGTTATGCCACATGCAGCAATTGTACAATCTGAACCATCTCGTAATGTAATTCCTTTTCCAATTTGAAATTCTTGAGATTCGGAATGAATGAGAGGTGTTTTAGATCTTGCTATCCTCATGTAAAATGGACCATACTCTCCTGCCATTAACTGAATTAATTTTGAAACGGCAATAGTATCAGCAGGAACAAGGACCCTAAAGTTTGGTATTACTCTCATTATGGCAATATCTTCAATTGCTTGATGTGATCCCCCATCGGGTCCTACTGACAAACCACCATGGGATGTAACTAATTTTACATTAAGACCTTTTTTTCCAAAAGGTGATGGATAAGCAACATTATTTCGGATTTGATCAACTGCTCTACCAGGCAAAAATATTGCATAAGTACTAGCAAAAGATATTTTTCCAGATACTGCCAATCCTGCAGACATTGTAACTAGATTTGCTTCAGCAATACCCACATTAAAAAAACGATTAGGGAATTCTTTTCCAAATTTAGAAGTTTTTAATGAATCAGTAGTATCTGCGCCCAAAACAACAACTTTAGGATTATCTTTTCCTACTTGGATTAAAGATTCAGAATATGCCGAACGCATATCAGTCATTATTGGCTCATTCAAAGATATCCTGCCTCCCGTGTAATTTTTTTAAGTTCGTCTTGTTTTTCTTCAATTACATGCAAACCAATCCATCGATTTACCAAATCGATTCCACCTAGTTCATTTGCTTTATCAAGCAAACCTCGTCTTCGAGATTTCAAAACTTCATTTCTAAAAGCTTTGATAGCTGATTTGACATCCTGTTGTCCAACAATGGCACCACCTCCAACAAAAGCACGTGCACCATCAGCGAATACAGATCCAATATTTTCAAGATTTATGCCTCCATCAGCCTCAATATAACCTGAAAAATCGTGTTCTTTTAAAATAGGATTTATTCTTTTCATTTTTTCATGTGTCTCTTCAATGTATTTTTGACCTGATTTTCCAGGCACTACAGACATTACAATTAATTGATCAAGTGATTGTAAAAATTTGTAAGACCATTCAGGTAACTCAGTTTCAGGATTTATTGAAAATCCAACACTGACTTGACTTTGTTTTAATAAATCATGAATTTCTCCAAAACTAGATTCATCGACAACTTCTGAATGGACAGTGATAATGTCACTGCCAGCATCAATGTAGTCTTTAACATATTTGACAGGTTCATTAATCATCAAATGAACATCAAATGGAATTGCAGTTAATGGTCTTAGTTCTTTAATTTTAGAATGATCAAAAGTTTTTGTTGGTACAAACTGCCCATCCATTACATCAAGATGAACATAGTCAGCTTTGCCAGATACGCATCGTTTCACCTCATTTTCTAAATTTGTCATATCTCCAGCAATGATGGATGGTGAAATCATAAACTGTGAATCTAACTCAAGATTGATTATAGGAACTATGTCAGAATTAGGAGCTTGTCCATGCCATTGAGGATTATGTTCCATATGCTCCAAAGATTGGCCCTTAATGGTTCTAGAAATTATAATGGTAGGTATGCCTTTTGTCATCTTTGCTTTAGTAATTGCAGCGTCAATTTGTTCAATCTTATGTCCATCAATTTCAATAACATTCCAACCAAAAGATCTCCACTTATCACCAGTTTTCCAACGAGATGCATCTTTCCACATTTCAGACACATCATCACTTTCCAATATTTTATCAAGAGGCATTATTTTTTCAGTGTACGAATCCTGTTGAATGAAATTTCTATCAAGAAATGCAGTTAGATTATCAACTTTGTATTTTGAAGCAGTCATTGCAGCTTCCCAAACTTGTCCTTCATCTAACTCCCCATCTCCAATGATAGTGTAGACATGATGATCTTTAGAATCAATTCTGGCAGCTAGTGCAATTCCAACAGAATATGATAATCCAGTACCTAGCGAACCCCCACAGAATTCTACACCAGGACATTTAAGATCAGGATGTCCTTGTAATCTACTGCCAAATTTTCTTAACGTTTCAATTTCAGACTCTGGAAAATATCCTGCAACGGCCATATTTGAAAACAATCCAGGAGCTGCATGACCTTTAGATAAAACTAACCTATCCCGATCTTCCCATTGGGGATTTTTAGGATCAAATTTTAAATGATTGTTAAACAAACATCCTAAAATTTCAGCCATAGAAAACGAACCTCCAGGATGACCAGATCCTGCAGCACTGGTTCCCTTAATTACTAATTTACGAGCTCTAAGAATATTTTTCTTAATCTGATAATAGTTAAGCCCCATCTGTAACGTTGTTGTGATAATTTGAATAAAAATCTACTTAAGAAAACCACTTATTATAAAATTCCAAGGAAGGAATGGATCTTAATACAAATCACATAATCAAGATCGCAAAAAAATTCTACTTTATCTAACATAAATTTTAAAAATGCAGCTAGTGACTTTTTTATTCCATACTTTGCATTCCACTCCTTAACAAGGGCATCATAGAATTTCCACTCAAATTCATCTTTTTTAAGATGACTTACCATCATTTTCTCAAATTCTACAAGATCCCAATCTACTGGGCACATTATATCATTCATCTGGATTAATTTTCCATTTTTCATTGAAAATGGATATGACTTGCACACTCCTGGCTTGAAATCATTTACTGTACATCTAAAAACATCTTTAGTTTCTTCAAGGAATTCACATCCCCCATTTTTTGTTTCAAAGCAAGATCAACTAAACCTTCTTTCACCCTAATTCCAAGAGAATAATCTTTTGCACCATAAATTTCTAAGAATTTTTTAGGAACTATTCCCAATCCCGTTGATAGTCTGTAAACATCATGAGCATTTACAAATATCACGTATTCTTTACAACAATCGGTATGACATGATACACAAGGGAATTCTCCAGGCTCGGTATGACTAGAATTATAATTATCAGCAATTAATGTCATAAATAATCAAAATAAAATTCAGATATTAAGTTTGTAAAATTTTAATTTGATCATTATTCTATAGTATTATGGAAATTAAAGAAAGTATTCCAATTGTATTATTTGATAATCAGTGTTATTTATGTATGAAATTTGCAAATGCAGTTAATTTTTTTGCCAGAGGTAAAATAACAATGATAGGACATTATTCAGAATTTGGGGGGGAAATTAGAAAGACCATATTAGACGAATCAGCACTGGAAATGTTTTGGTTTATTGATCAAAAACGGGCATATGGAGGAAGAGCGGCCTTACTTCCTTTGATAAAATCAATTTTATCGAAAAAAACAAAAAAATTACCAATGTCTAAAATAAATGACGAATGTCAACAAGATTGTAAGACAATCAAAGCTGTATTTGTAAGATCAGCAAGTCTGATTACAAGTAGTAAGATAATAGATCTATAGTAAATCTAAATAATACTTCAAAAAAGAGAACTTCAATATGAAGATAAAAACTGAAAGTTCTGCAAAAAAGAAAACAAATCTCCTATGCGGATTTGTATTAGAAAGTTCTGACAAAATTCTAGGATTACCAAAATTTGATACTAAAACTACATCTGTAATTGACCAATCTCTAAAAGACATGGAAGGAAAATTAGGAAAACTTAGCATTATTCCAATACCTGGAAAACACATACAAAGAATTCTACTTGCAGGAATAGGGAAAAAAGAGAATCTAACGAAAGATACCATTAGATTTGTATCAGGAAAAATTGCTCAAAAAGCAAGAGAGTTGAAATTATCTGAATTTTCAATTATATCACCTCCAAATTTTGTAGCAGACCCAATTTCTGCAGTATCTCAGATTACAGAAGGAGCAAAAATGGCTCTTTACAAATTTGAAAAATTCAAGACTGAGAAAATTGAAGATTCTCCAAATCTTACTATTATCGTTTCAAAATCAAACAAAATTTCAAAAGCTGTCAAAACATCTGAAATTATTGCAAACAGTACGATATTTACCAAAAGTATTGCTAATTTACCTCCAAACGAATGTACTCCTACAACACTAGCAAACTTTGCAAAAAACATGTCAAAGAAAAATAAGATGAAATGCAATATCATTTCAGAACCTGAATTACAAAAGAAAGGGTTTGGAGGAATTTCTGCAGTTGGACGAGGAAGTAAAAATCAACCAAAATTAATTATTTTGGAACACAACAAAGGCCCACGAAATGTAAAACCTATTGTTTTAGTAGGAAAAGCTGTAACATTTGACACTGGCGGTATTTCATTAAAACCAGGAGCCGCAATGGACGAAATGAAATTTGACAAATGCGGTGGATGCACAATATTAGGAATAATGAAAGCAGTTTCAGAATTAAAACTACCAATCAATGTTGTGGGAATAATCCCTTCAGTTGAAAATATGCCAGGAGGAGAAGCGTATAGGCCAGGAGACATTATAAAATTATACAGTAAAAAAACAGCTGAGATCCTGAATACAGATGCAGAAGGAAGATTGATTTTAGCTGATGCTTTATCATATGGAGAGAAACATTATTCGCCTAAAACAATTATTGATTTTGCAACTCTTACAGGTGCATGCATTGTTGCACTAGGTACCAATGTGGCAGCAATTGTATCAAATGATGAAAAACTATCAAAGAGAATAATAGATTCATCTAAGAGAACTACTGAAGAAGTATGGGAACTTCCATTAAATCAAGACTATATGGACATGATAAAATCAGATGTGGCAGATATGAAAAATGTAGGTATTGGAAGAGCAGCTGGAACTATCACAGCAGCTGCATTTTTAAAAAATGCAACTGAAAAAACTCCATGGATGCATATTGACATTGCAGGAGTTGCATGGACACAAACAGCAACAAAAGAAAAACCATACAACCCAAAAGGCGCTACAGGTTTTGGCGTAAGATTGATTTTAGATTATTTACAAAATTTGTAGAATCAATATCCTCTACTGTTTCTATCTGGCGTGTCAACATTCGGATTTCTCCAACCGTGTTTTTCCATCATATGGTTTAACAATCGTATATCATTGTCACATATTTCTCCACAAACACTACAATTTGGCATATCGAATTCAAATGAATCCAATTAACTCAATATTAAAAGATTGATTGAAAAGTAGAAAATGCCAGCACTGTTGCTTCCCAAGAGCTCTCGCATCTTAGTAGCACAACAGCGACATTAGGTTTGACTTCCAAGTTCGGAAAGGGATTGGGTCGCACCCTAACGCTATGGCCGGCTTGAAATTTGATGTCAAATTCTCATCTATTAACGTAACGCCAGTCTTGAGAAATACTCAAAATAGGTATAAAGCAAAGAAAATACCGGATTACAATATGACTCATAGGGTAGCAGTTTTAGACCAAGATCTTTGTCAGCCACAAAAATGTGGCTTAGAATGTATAAAATATTGTCCGGTCAATAAATCAGGTGCAGAATGTGTTACCATAGACGAAGAATCAAAAAAAGCTCAGATTGATGAGGACATTTGTAACGGATGTGGGATTTGCGTTAAAGTATGCCCTTTTGATGCAATAACAATTGTTAATTTGGCAAGCGAACTAGCTACCGACAAAATTCATCAATACGGTATGAATTCATTTCGACTTTACAAATTACCTACTCCAAAAAAAGGCGAGGTTGTAGGACTTTTGGGAAGAAATGGAATGGGGAAAAGCACAGTAGTTAACATCCTATCAGGAAATCTTAAACCAAATTTAGGTAGATATGAAAATCCACCCGAATGGGATGAGATTTTAAAACATTATAGTGGAACAGAGCTTAAACAACATTTTGAAAAGATTGAACAAAAACAAATTCGAGCTTCAATAAAACCACAACAAGTACATCATCTGGCCCAAGCATTTGATGGAACTGGAAAAGAATTACTTGACAAATATGATGAACGGGGAATGTCAAGAGAATTAATCAAAACATTAGGGCTAGAAAACTCAATGGAACAAAATTTAAAAGAACTAAGTGGTGGCGAATTACAAAGAATCGCAGTTGCTGTAGCAGCATCTAAAGATACAGAATTTTACTTTTTTGACGAACCATCTTCATACAACGATGTTTTCCAAAGAACGGGGGTAGCAAGAGTAATACAAAATTTAGCTAAAATTGGAAAAAATGTAATGGTAGTAGAGCATGATTTAACATTGTTAGATTTTCTAAGTGATTATATAGAAGTATTATATGGAAAACCTACAGCGTACGGAATTGTTTCAGGTATTTTATCTACCAAGGTTGGAATCAATGTTTTTCTTGATGGATATTTACCAAATGAGAACGTAAGATTTAGAGATAAGAAATTTTCTTTTGATGTGTCATCCTCATCTACAGATATTTTTCAAGAAGGGAGTGATATTCTCACATATCCAAAACTAAAGAAAAAATATCCAACATTTTCAGTAACTATCGAGCCTGGAAGAATAAGAAAAGGTGAGGTTTTAGGAATAATGGGAGCTAACGCACTTGGTAAAACAACTCTAATGAAAATGATTGCAGGAGTCGAAAAACCAGACTCTGGAAGTATTAATAAAAAAATCAAAATAGCGTACAAGCCACAGTATCTCCAAAATGACCTTGATATTGAAGTTATTTCCATATTAGACCAAGCAAATGGAAACCAAGTTGAAGGAAGTGCCGAAGAAGAACAAATTCTTGATCCACTAAAAATTAAAAAACTATACAATAAATCTATCAAAAAACTTTCTGGCGGAGAATTACAAAAAGTTGCAGTTGCATCATGTCTATTACAAAAAGTTGATTTGTATGCATTAGATGAACCTTCGGCATTTCTAGATGTAGAAGATAGAATCGCAGTAGCAAAATTTTTACAAAAATTTGTACGCTCGTTTGGAAAATCTGCAATTATTATTGATCATGATTTACAATTAATGGATTTGGTTTCAGACTCAATGATAATATTTGAAGGAGAATCAGGTTCTACAGGAATTGCCACATCACCAATGCCAAAGCCTGATGCAATGAATAGATTTCTCAAATCATTAGACATGTCATTTAGAAGAGACGAGAAGAGTCTAAGACCGCGTGTAAATAAACTAGAAAGTAGATTAGATAAAGATCAAAAAACAAGTGGAAATTTCTACTACAAACATTGACTCGAATGTTAAAGAAAGCACTGAAAAATGTGATTTCAGAAAAAGAAAGTAATGAATTAATTTCTGCTTTTGATCAGATAGGTGAAATAATTATCATAAGGATTCCAGATTCACTTCTTTCAAAAAAGGAAATTATTGGAAAAGCTTTGTTAGAGGATGTAAAAATTGTAAGAAGTGTATTCTACCAATCCTCTGCTGTAAGTAGTGATTTTCGAACAAGAGATTTAGAAATCATTGCAGGAGAAGATAATACAGAAACAGAATACAAGGAATTTGGATGTAGATTTACGGTGGATGTTAAAAACGCATTTTTTTCCCCTAGACTCTCTACTGAAAGGGAGAGAATTGCCAATTTGATTCAAAATGAAGAGGTAATGGTCAACATGTTTGCAGGAATTGGAATGTTTTCAATAATGGCTGCAAAGAGGAAAAAATGTATCGTATATAGTCTTGATATCAATCCTGTTGCTTCAAAATTATGTGAAACAAATATTAGATTAAACAAACTTGCAGGGAATGTAATTTCTGTTAATGGAGACACATCAGAAATCATCAGAGAACGACTGAGAAATAAATCAGATAGAACATTGATGTTGTTACCTGAAAGATCAGATGAATTTTTAGATTCAGCAATAAATACAACTAAAGATGGTGGTATCATTCATTATTATTCACATATTCATGCAGACAAAAAAATAGAAGCAGGGAAACTTTCAGAAGAACATTATCTTAAAGTCACTCCAGTGAAATCAGAAATACTACATTCAAAAATTGTCAGAGCTGTTGGTCCAAGGTATTATCAGACAGTTGTAGATATTAAAATTTCTAAATAATCTAATCTTCAGAAGTAATTGAAGCTGGTGAAGGTTTTGTTGTGGCCATTACATATCCAATCCAAGCAACAACTCCCAAAATTCCTCCCGCAATCATTAAAACCGATAGTTGTAGTACAATAGGACTCCATTCAGAAAGCATTAACAGATATGCATAAAGGAAAAAACCACCAATACATAAAATAAAAATGGTAACACCCATTCCTTTTCGTTTATCCATGGCGAAGAATTTTTTGTTAGTTATTTATTGGTTTGAACTAATTCAATTGCCATCAAATACGCATCCTCGCCATCTCGATAATATGCGTTTAATTGTTGTCTAATTTTAAATCCCATTTTTTCATACAACCTAACAGCATCAGTATTACTACATCTTACTTCTAAATAGAATTCATCACATTTTCTCAAGTTTACACCATTGACAGATTCCTCTACTAATGCATTTCCAATTCCTTTTCTTCGATGTTCTTCGACAACAGCAATTGATACAACATGTCCTTTTTTAACGAAACCTAATTTCTTAAAATTTGAAAAACCAAATTCGGTTTTACACATAATATATCCAACATGTTTTCCACCTATTTCAGCAACAATGAAAGCCTCAGGTAACTCAGCAAGTAAGCTTTCATAAAAATAATCTGAATAATGTTCAGGCAAAGTTTTTAGATTAATTTCCATTACAGAAATTAGATCGCTTGATTCAGCTCTTCTAATATTACAATCTCCCAATTGTCTTAGAATTACTTGCATGATAAAGTATGGTTTTGTCAATATTTATTTTTAAACCAAAAGACCATTTAATGGAAAAACCCAGTATTAAGCAGATGAAGGAACCCTCACAGGAAGACATTATTTCAATAGTTAATTCCATATTTCAGGTTAGCGATTTTACAAAAACTGAATTTTCATTAGAGTTTAAAATTGAAGACATAGATTTCAAATCAAAATTTGAAGGACTGGCAAGAACATTAGAAGATATGAGATATGTTTGTAAATTACAAAAAATGGAAGAGGGAGGACTATACGTTATAATTCAGAAATTCCCCCCAAAGAAACAGAGAAAGTGGATGAGTGCATCATGGACTCCAAGAATATTGTTTGTAATTGTCATTTCATTTGTAATGGTAGATGGATACTATAGGACATCAGGTACAAATTCCATTATAGAAATTGGAGATCCCCTAGAAATGGCAGTAGTGTATACACTGTCATTATTGGGAATTTTAGGAATTCACGAACTTGGCCACATTATTGCTGCAAAAATACACGGTCTAAAAACAACATGGCCATACTTTATTCCAGGACTTCCAATTATCGGAATTCCAACATTTGGAGCATTTATTCAATCAAAAGGATTAACAATTAATCGAGAAATTTTATTTGACGTTGCCATTGCAGGTCCAATTGCAGGATTAGTCATTGCCGTAATAGTTTCAATCTACGGTGCTTACACTGCGCCAGTTCTAGATCCCGATATTGCTGCAGGCTTGTTTGAAGAATCAAGATTGATCGAGTGGAATCAAGGAGAGCCACTATTGATGACTGCCAGTTTAGCATTATTTGGAAAAGGTGGAACAGGATACGAAGTGATTATGACACCCATAATGTTTGCAGCATGGATTGGTTTCTTAATTACATTTTTAAATTTGTTACCTGCATGGCAATTAGATGGTGGGCATATGGCAAGAACATTACTTGGAGTTAAACTTCATAAATATGC
The DNA here is from genome assembly GCA_905479565.1 of uncultured Candidatus Nitrosopumilus sp. Lineage (GTDB taxonomy): Archaea > Thermoproteota > Nitrososphaeria > Nitrososphaerales > Nitrosopumilaceae > Nitrosopumilus. Next base: position 2,769 of record CAJQMY010000021.1, on the reverse strand, counting down.
AACTTATGGAAGTATGGCAATTCTTGTTCTACTAAACTATTGGTTAATGGCACTTTTAATTTTGTTTATGAGTTCAAAAAATCCTAGCGCAACTCCATTAGATGATGTTTCACCGCTCTCAAGAAATAGAAAACTCGCATATTTTGGAATTATTGTGTTAGCGATTTTATGCGCGCCATTACCAACAGAATTTTTGTCTGGTTTACTACCTTAACAATAATCTTGCACCATCAGTAACTACTGCAACTTTTTGACGTGACCCTTGAGTTTTTAAAATATAATCCATAGAATATTTTATTCCCTGCATAGAAATCATATTTAATTTCTTAACATAAAATTCAGGTAAAATTGAAACCAATCCTATTTGAAAATTCTTTTGTATTTCTGAAAGAAATAATAAATTCTCCATTCCGTCAATGTATTTTGTGGGATTTCGTAATTGTTCTATAGTCAATCTATCTTCAATGTATTGTTGGAGGACATTAGAGCCTAAACCACCTTTACATTCAGCAACCAAAATGGCAAGGCCATCTTTTTTGATTGCGTTAGAGCAATTCCAAAGTGAAGAAAATGAATTTTCAAGATTATCATTACTTGCATCTTTTCCAGTACTTATCACCATTGTTTTATGTTGGCCGATATCTTTAATAGAATTTAATTCTAAAATTTTTGTCGATGCAATAGTTTCTGAAGGATGTCCTACTGAGAAATCAATAATTCCTTCAGAATTTGCAACTATCTCAATTCCTTGAATTTCAAAATTATCTACAAATTTTTTTGTTTCAGTCAAACTTTCAGGATACTGTCCAGGAGTAGGAAGATTACTTTGCCTTTTTGCATATGCAGAAAGCATAGACTCTTGACCAAACTTTTTGATAAGACGTGTGGAAATAGTCTCATACCCAAATAATCCATTGAATTCCATTTCGCCCATAAATACTAGATTTGAATTTGAAATTCCTATATCGTCAAATTCATTAATTGAAATTCCTTCAGGTAATCCAGATTTTATCAAATTTAGAATTTTTTTATCAGTTAAGATTTTTGGAAATGGTTTGGATTTTTGTTCACATAACGTAAACAAAGAAGAGATAATTTTCAGAATAGATTTAGAATTGTGTAGCACAACAAGTTCCATCGGTTTTGATAAATCAAGAGTGGTTAATTTTTCATTGATCGCTGAGTCATCTAGAATTTTTCCCTCAGAATCAATTTTTTGCTCTAGATTTTCCGCTTTTATATCTAAAACAACGTCAGTAATTCCATAATTTAACCAAATTTCAGGCATAATTATCACGCAATACAAAACAAAATAAATCCAGTGTAGTTAACTTTTGTATGGAATTTGTAAAAGAGTTTACAACCTTTTTGCATCAAAAAGGCATCATAAAATTCGGGGAATTTACACTAGCAAGCGGAAAAAAGAGTTCATATTATGTAGATTTAAGATTAGTACCAAGTTATCCTATTGAATTTAGAAAAATGATAAAACATCTTGAAAATAAAATTGAACAAGATATCGGATTAGATAATTTTAATTCAATTGTATCAGTACCGACAGGAGGTTTAATAATTGCATCAGCGTTAGCAATTAAAACAGTAAAACCGTTAATCTATGTAAGAGGTAAACCAAAAGATTACGGGACATCAAAATCAGTTGAAGGAGAAATTCATGACGACATGAAAGTAGTAATGATTGATGATGTTGCAACTACAGGGGGTTCGGTAATTAATGCCATCAAGTCTTTGAAAGAAGTAAACATCACAGTAAAAGATGCATATGTTATTGTAAATCGAATGGAGGGGGCTGATGAAGCAATGTTAGAATTAGGAGTCAAAATGCATTCAATTCTAAATATCTTAGAAATTACAGAGACTTTGTTTGAACAAAATCTGATTGATGTAAATATCTTAGAAAAAGTAAAAAAACAAATCAACAAATAAGTTTTGGCTGCTCAGTCAAATGCCTTCCAATCATCAATTCATATATAACTCTGATTCTTCATTGCGGCCAGATAATTTTTGATTCACTCATTTTAAAACTAATGGAAATAATGGGCCCGAAGGGCTTCGATCCCTTGGCTCACCGGTTATGAGCCGGTTACTCTACCAAGCTGAGTTACGGGCCCTAAGCAAAGGAATTTTTTCTCAGGTATAAAATGTTATGAGATTAACAATATTCTTCATGGCAACTATCAAGCAACAAATTTTGTGCTGAAATTGATTTATCTACAATTTCAATTAGGTTACTAGAATCAAGTGAAGATTTCTCCAAAATATTTCTCCAAGATGCTGCATGTCTAATGTCAGCTTCTGTATGAAGTTTAAAGTATTCTGTGGCTTCATTGCTATCCAATCCATAGAATTCAGCTAATCCATCAAGTTTTGTCTGACTAATTTTTGGAATTTCTTTTTCAAAGGCATACATTGCACTGGCACCGCCATCAAATGTAACCATTAACTGGTTCAAGTCAGATACTGCTTTTTGTGTTTTTGTAGTTCCTGAATATGAAATTAATTCATCTTCAGATATCCCAAGTTCGCCAGCAAAAGTAATCCACGGTTTAATATGATCAGATTCTTCTTGTTGGTTTTCAACTAATTCATCAACTACTGCTTCAGGAGATTTTTTAATTATTGGAGTCATGAAGGAAGGAACTGCTTTTACAAGTTGAAAATATTCTTTTGAATAACCTGCTAGAGATTCTTGGGTTAATTTTCCATCAGACCACATTTGATAAAACGGATGTTTTAGTAAACTTCTTTCTT
>CAJQMY010000020.1 GCA_905479565.1 uncultured Candidatus Nitrosopumilus sp. | reverse complement strand
TAGGCTAGAAGCCAGTCGATCTATTCCTGAGCTAGATGAAGGCGGGCGAAAGCCCGCTGGAGGTCTTAAGACGTTCTGACGTGCAAATCGTTGTTGTGACTTGGGAATAGGGGTCAAAAACCAATCTAGACTGGCGCTCGCTAGTTCCAACCGAAGCGTCTCGCAGGGCGTGGTTTGTGGAGATAGCGTTTCCGGTAGAGCACTGATAGAAGGGCGCGGGGGAGAAATCCCTCACCCTCCATTCAAACTCCGAACGGATACGCATCGTAGAAACAAGCACACGGGCTCGTGTGGCGTAAGGCTCACGGCCGAAAGGGGTTTAACCCAGACTGAAGTTAAGGTCCCCAAATTTTTGCTAAGTGTCAAGCTAAAGAGCGTGTTCTCGCCAAGACAGCAGGGAGGTAAGCTCAGAAGCAGCTATCCTTTAAAAAGTGTGTAACAACTTACCTGCCGAGGGGAAATGCCTCAAAAACGGACGGGGCTAAAGCAAAATACCGATACTTTGGATAATCATCAGAGGATGATTCGTGGTAGGTTGGCGTAGTGATTGGGTCGAAGCAGGGCGATGACGTCCTGTGGACCGATTTCTATTGCAGATCTTGGTGGTAGTAACAGCATAGTATAGTGAGAATCTATACCACCGAAAGCGCAAGGGTTTCCAGGCAATGCGTTATCAGCCTGGAGGTAGTCGATCCTAAGATGTACCTCAACAGAGTACATCGAATGGGAAACTAGTTAATATTCTAGTACCTTGTATCAAGCGTTTGAGCTATATGGTTTGCTTCCGGATAGGGGTTGTACAACCATCGTTGTATCTAACTATTCGAGGGTGGAGGAGTGTCGTAATGACGAGAACTCACCCGAGGTAGGAATGGCTTCGCGTTAGCGAAGTTTTCTTGAATCCAGGAGACCATGAAAGATTGTGTAGTTAGTAAGATACAAGTTCGTACCCAGAACCGACACAGGTGCGCTGGCTTAGAAAGCTAAGGTGCTACGGGTATACCGTATGGCGAGGGAATTCGGCAAATTAGTCCTGTAGCTTAGGTATAAGGGATGCCTGCGGTCTTCATGAGGAATGGGGATCGCAGGTTGCAATGACAAGGGGGTTTCGACTGTTTAATAAAAACACAGGCGACTGCTAGTCCGAAAGGATTTGTATAGTCGCTGAATCCTGGCCGGTGCCGGTACCTAAAACTTGGGTTCAACCGAGCTAAGGGCCGGTTAACGCCGGGAGTAACTCTGACTCTCTTAAGGTAGCCAAATGCCTTGTCGGGTAAGTTCCGACGCGCATGAATGGAACAACGAGAGCCCCACTGTCCCCGCCTACAACCCGGTGAAGCCACATAAGGTGGACGAACAGTCCATCAACTTCCATCGGGGAGAGAAGACCCCGTGGAGTTTTACTGCAGCTTGTGCTTGTGGTATAGTAAGAATTGCACAGGGTATCTGGGAGCTATGCCTAGCATTCTCTGGGATGTTAGTGAAGCAACGATGTAACACCAGACTCTTTTTGCAGTACCACTTATCCAGTGAAGACCGGAGACACGTGCAGGTGGGCAGTTCGGCTGGGGCGGCACCCCTTTGAAAAGATATCAAAGGGGCCCAAAGTTGAGTTCAAACGGGGCAGAAATCCGTTGAAGAGGGCAAAGCCAAAAACTCGACTGAATGGATTTCCAAACGCACGGAATTCATAGACGAAAGTCTGGCTTAGCGATCCTTCGTGTGCCCACTATTGGGGCCCGGAGGTGACAGAAAAATTACCCCAGGGATAACAGGCTCGTCGCGGGCGAGAGCTCCTATCGACCCCGCGGTTTGGTACCTCGATGTCGGCTTTTCCTATCCTGGTCCTGCAGCAGGGGCCAAGGGTGAGGCTGCTCGCCTATTAAAAGGGAACATGAGCTGGGTTTAGACCGTCGTGAGACAGGTCGGTCTCTGCCTGATGGAAGCGCGAATAACTGAGGGGAAGTTGCTCCGAGTACGAGAGGAACAGAGCAGCGTGGCCACTGGTTTACCGGTTGTCTGATAAGGCAGGCCGGGCAGCTAAGCCGTTTAGGCTAAGTGCTGAAAGCATCTAAGCACGAATCCTATCCCAAGACAAGTTATTCTTTCGTAAGATGAAGGTCGGCAGCAAAATACTGCGTTGATAGGAAGGTGGTGTAGATCACAAGCTTCGGCGAGTGGTGAGCCAGCCTTTACTAATAGACCAACACATCGGTTCAGCCACTTACATAGAGACTATGTGCGATGATCATTTTCATATCATCAAGTGGATTACATGATACACGACTTGTACGATGATTTCATTTTAAATCATACATAGCGTTAGCTATGCATTTTTAATTTAATAATTATTTCCCATCCTAATCTGTGGTGTTTTGATTATTTGAAATCCATCTTAGTGAAAACTATACACGACTAAATACAATGTGCAATGGTATATTTGATTTATTTTTGAGTAACTCAAAATATGGGTTATGACGGAACATGCAAATTTAAATCATAGAGGACCACATTGGAAATTCCTCTGCAATGAAAATTTTGATGTCCTAAAAGTTTTACAACACGGCAAAACTATGAAAGTCAACAACAAAAATTAATTTTAAAATTACCTGAATATCCAATTGATAAAAGTATGCTCCTTTTGCCCTTCTTTTATTTTTTAATTCATTAACGCGTGTATGTGGGTGATATTGTAAGTTTTCCGTTCTTCTTGATGTTGGGAATTGGATTCAAAATGATCACTCTTCAAATTCTATATCTTTTTGAAGTTCATCTGGCAATCCTAACCACCATTGTTTACTATCTTCAGACATATTTTCTAAAAGATCTGATCTAACTAATAGATCTGTTGGTAAAATTTTCAAAGTAATTATTTTATAAAATATGACAAAACTAGTCTTTTTCATAGCTTACATCTGGATTGCCTGCATAATTTTTAATTTTTACAACTACTGTATCTCCCAATTTATTGAACACTCTTTGGCGTTTTTCATTTGTTAGAATCCATCCCAAGATAACGTCTATGGGCAATAAGAATGATTTTCCAAAACTACTGATCAAAATTCCTTTCAAATTCACTTTGTCTCCTGAAATGTTGACGGTTTTTAAATTTAGGATTTTTTTCCCAATTGTCTGACCTGTTTTGTATTCTAAAATGGTCCAATACACAAAGAAAATGATGCTTGTGGGTATGTATTGTGAACTTTCTCCCCAAAACCCTTCATCTTCATAGTATATCGTTCCATAGGATGCAAAAATAATTAATGTTGAAATTGCTGAAATTATTATAAAATCAATTAACCATGCAACAAATCTGTCGGTCCATTTGGCTAGAATTATTTTAGATGATTCACTTGATTTTGGATCAGACATGTTATGATTAATCATTTTAAATTACTAAAATATGTTCATCTTTGGTTAATACTGAACGTATGATCGATAATTTATCTCTCTGAATTATCTTACGTATGTGAAAGCAAAATTTGGTATCTCTTGTGGTGATAAAATTCAGCCTGGAAAAGAGATTTCAAAAAATCAAGATGATCCATGAGTGCACAAACATTGTGCTGAAGATTCTGAAAGTTTACCTTAGAAATTAATAGTCTATAGATGCCATAAAATTTGAAAATATTTTTGATTTCTATTGACCCTCTTGATCTTTTTTTATGGACTTTTCGCAGGAATGAAAAGGATGTTGTAAATCTTTACAATGCTTTATCGCCTGTTATGCAACTTGCAACTGGTGGAAATATGTTAAATTTTGGATATTGGGATGTCAAAAACAACAATCCTGTTTCTGCACAAGAAAATCTATGTGCTGTTTTTGCAGAAATAGCTGAATTACATTCTTGTAAAAACATTGTGGATGTCGGTAGTGGCTTATCTGCACCTGCAATCTTTTGGAGAAATAATTTTAGAAATTTGTCTATTTTTTGTATCAATATTAATTATGATCAACTTTGTCATTCAAACCCCCAACAAAAAATTACTTTCTTAAATTCATCCTCTACAAAATTACCCTTTACTGATAACTCTGTAGATCGAGTTCTGGCTTTGGAATCTTCCCAGCATTTTAAACCCTTTTCTGATTTTATTTTAGAATCCAAGAGAATTTTATCTGATTCTGGATTGTTAATTTTGGCAATTCCTGTTACTCTTGCATCATCATCCATTTCAAAACTGGGAATTTTAAAATTTACTTGGTCATCAGAACATTATAGTCTAGACGAAGTAAGAAAAACTATTGTTTCTGAAGGATTTGTAATTTCTGAAGAAAAACTAATCGGTTCATCCGTTTACGATCCTTTGGCTGATTATTATGTCAAAAACAGAGATGTATTAAAAAAATCTATTTTGAAACAATATTCCCCATTTATTGAAAAAATATTGTTTAGATCCATCCAAAAGATGAAAAAGGCATCCCAAGAAGGGATAATTGATTATGTATTATTAAAATGCCATTTATAGTTGAACTTTAGAAAATCGTGGGCTAGGTTTTTATTTTTGACATGTTGTTTAAAGGACATGTCTGATACTTTGTACGCTGAAAAATGTGGTAAATTATTAAAAGAATCTGAAATTCGTTTTGCTGGAATTGTTGATAAAGATGGAAAATTAGTTTTTGGTGGTTTTAAGGAAGGACTTGTTCCCTATGAGGGGGATGAGACCAAATTGCAGTCCTTTTTTGATTTTGTTTCAAAAGCCTCTATACGAAAAGAGTTTGATGAAAGTCTGGGACCTATAAATTACCTTGCCGCAAGGCGTGATAAGGCAGTTTTAGTAAGTTTCCCATTTCCCATTACTCAAATTCTGCTCCTAGTTTCTGCAGAACCTTCTGTCAATATTGAAAGCCTGGCAAAAAAAGTGGTTGAAATCTTCACTGATGTTAATTAATTCTAATTGAGTAATCTACCAAATTCTTTATTTATACAAAAAATCAATTTTCAGGAAATGACTATTTTTCGTGTTTTTTTCTTGCTTTTATTAATTCCAAGTATCATCTTGCCTGCATTCGCTATTGTAGATGATTTCATAACTGACAAATCTTTGTATCATCAAGGTGATCAATTAAGAATCTCTGGAACTGTTTCATATGATTCAGAAATTCCTTTTGTGACAATTCAAATATTTACTCCCGGAAAATCTAATTTTGCCGATTTTAACACGATTTCTGTAAACTCTGACGGTAGTTTTTCTGCTGTCTTTAATGTCGGTGGTCCAACCTGGACGTCTGATGGAATTTATCCAATTAAAATAACATATGATGGGAATTTAGAAAAATCTATCAAGTATCAAGAGATATCCAAATCTGCTCCACTTGAGCCAGCAGACGAGCCAGCAGACTAACCTCAAACAAACATTCCGAAAAATCCCGAATCTGTTTCTACTTTTAACACGCTAAAACTTACTATTCCAAATTTTCCAGCATTTGACAAGTCTCCCCAATATTATATTGACAGATACAATAGCGAACCGAGTTACAAATCTTGGTTTGATTCACAATTTCCAAATAATTTAATTTACAATGTCTTAGGTTATGAGAATCCGATGTCTGTGCCTGATTGGATTCGCAATAATGCTGAGTGGTGGGCGACTGGAAAAATAAATGACTCTGCATTTGTATCTGGAATAGAATTTATGCTAGAAAACAACATCATTATGGTTTCTGCAACTTCGTCTGAAAATATTTCAAATGATGACATTCCTGACTGGATTCGAAATACAGCTCATTGGTGGTCCCAGGATTTAATTTCAGAAGAAGAATTTGTCAATTCATTAGAATATCTGATACGAGAAGGAATTATCATAATTAAATAAATTTTAGATTTACAAATGGTTTTAATTTGGTCGGTTCATTCATAAGTTAAATTGAAAGCTACATTTGGTGCAGGGTGTTTCTGGCATGTCGAGGATTTGCTAAACAAGACAAAAGGTGTCAAGTCTACTGCTGTGGGATACATTGGAGGTCAACTTCAAAATCCTACATATGAAGAAGTCTGTACTGATAAAACTGGACATGCCGAAGCAGTAGAAGTTGAATATGATCCTGATGAAATTTCTTTCGAAGATTTATTGAATGTATTTTGGACTAATCATAACCCTACGACATTGAATCGCCAGGGTCTCGACGTTGGAATTCAATACCGTTCCGCAATTTTTTATCATGATGAAACTCAAAAAGAAATTGCAGAAAAATCAAAACAGGAATTAGACCAAACAGACAAATTTGACAATCCTATTGTTACTGAAATAGTCCCTGCTCCCACATTTTACAAAGCAGAAGAATATCATCAAAAATATTTCAAGAAACACGGGTTTTCTTAGATTACTTTACTATGATGACAGGAATCTTTGACGTGTGAATCACATAATTTGACACGCTGCCAAAGAACATTTCTTTGGTGGAGCTTCGCCCTCGTGAACCCATCACAATCATGTCAAAATTGCCTCTTCCGTGTGCAAGCTTTATGATGTTGTATCCGATTTCCCCTCTGGCAATTTTTCCATTAAACACGATGCCGTTCTTGGCTGCCAACACTTTTGCCTCTTCCATGAATTTCTTTACTTGTACATTTAGGGACTTTTCTACCGAACCCACTCCTCTAAACTCTGAGTGTGGCGGTGCGTGAATAGAGTAAATTCCAGTTATCGTTGCCCCGCAATTCCTGGCCAGGGTTATTGCTGTTTCTAGACCTCTGATGGAATTCTTAGATCCGTCTATTGGGATCAATATTTTTGAAATTTTCTTTTTAATCACGAACTATGTCCAACATCGATATTAAAAAACATACTTTTTATTTTCATCAATTCAAATCCTTATTGTTGATGGTTTATTGATCGCATAATAAACTAAAACTTATCTACTGATGATAATTGTAGCTAAAATAATGGAAGAAAAATTCCTTCAAATTGATAAACATAAAATTCGATATTTGGAATCCGGTAATTCTAAAAACACTCTTGTTCTGCTTCATGGTTTGGGTGCATCAGCCGAAAGATGGTTGAATGTGATTTCTCTTTTTTCAAAGGAGTACACTGTAATTGTTCCTGATCTGATAGGATTTGGTTCAAGTGATAAACCGCCGGTTGATTACACTCCTGAATATTTTGTAGATTTTTTAGAACGATTTTTTGCGCAAGCTGGAATTGCTCGTCCAAATCTAGTTGGCTCTTCGCTAGGAGGTCAAATTGCAGCTAACTACACCTCATCACATGCTGATGATATTGAGAATTTGATTCTTGTTTCTCCTGCAGGATCTATGACGCAATCAACTCCTGCCCTTGATGCATATATTATGGCGGCATTATATCCAAATGTACAAACCGCCAAAAATGCGTTTGAACTTATGGAAGGTTCTGGGGAACCGGTTCCACAAGAGATTGTCACTGGTTTCATTGAGCGAATGCAGTTGCCTAATGCGAAACTTGCATTCATGTCTACGGTTTTGGGATTGAAAAATTCAAAACCTATTACCACAAAACTTGGCTCCATCAAGACCCCTACTCTGATAATTTGGGGGTCTGCTGATCCTGTAATCCCGATTATTCATTCTGATATTTTTATCTCATCCATTCCGGATTGCCGCTTTTTTAAAATGGATGGGTGCGGTCACACCCCTTATGTTCAAGATCCACACGCATTTGTATCTGGGGTGTTGGAATTTCTAAATACCTCTTAGATCTATTTAAATACTAATTATTTCAACTGTTACCTATGAATGGTAATCAAAACCTATACGACCCTTCTGAGATGTTTAAATCTTGGATTCAAAAAAATGGACGTGCTCAAGCAGAATTTATGAAAAATTTTGGTTCATTAATGGCAAATCAAACTAGTCGAACATTTAATCCGTTGGAAACTCTAAAAGGGGTTTCTAATAATACGCGACAAACTCAATCTGACATGATGGATAATATGTCTACCATGCAAAGTAAAAGTATGGATACCATGTTTTCTATTAGTCAGATGCTTCCTTCCTTTATGAATTGGGGTGCTTATAAAACCACCATTAGCAGTAACGGGAGAATTTCTATTCCCGAAGCTGAACGCCATGCACTTGGCTTGGGCGATGGGGATTTGGTCCAAGTTATTATCTTACCAATAGCAAAAAAATCAAAAAATAAAGGGGCAAAACAATGAGTGAGAAAGAGACGACACAATCGAAATCTAAGGACATGTTTTTTGTATGTCAAGAAAACTTTGACAAACTATTCGACGGCATTAAACAATCAGTGCCGCATTATCACCAATCCATCACTAATGTGCAACAAGAATACCTGCAAGCATATGAGAACGTAGTAGATTCGACCATCACATTACAAAAAGAATACGTGCAAAAAACAGGGATTGTTGTAAACATTCCTGAAGCAACGTTAAAAATGATTCATGATACCGCTGAAGAATTTGTAAAAGTGACTTCGATACAAAATCAAGTAACGCTTGCAACCATTGATGCATCTCAGCAAAATATCAAAACATTCAACGATAATGCAAAATCATTTGCTGAATTAAACCGAAACATTTTACGATCTTGGATTTTTGCATTCACTGCAAAAACAAACTAGTAGAAAACTGTTTTTATTTTTCTATGATCTTTCAGCCAGCCATTTCCCTAATTCGGGTAGGATCTTTTTCTGGGATAGTGAACTGGCTATCATGCCGACATGACCTGTGGGATACATCCTCAAAGTCTTATCTTCACTTCCTATGGCATAATGCAGTGGCATGCTGCATTCTGGAGATACTAGATGATCTCCTACTGCAATCTGGGTAAATGTGGGCATGTCTATTTTCTTTAAATCTATGTGCTCTCCTCCTACATACATCTTGTTTTGAATGAGCAAATTGTCTTGGTAGATGTCTTTTATCCATTGCTTGAACAGCTCTCCTGGAATTGGCGGGGTATCGCCTAGCCATTTTTCTACTCTGAGGAAGTTATCTACAAATTTTTTATTATTGATATTTTTGAAAAATTTTGCATATTTTTCGATTCCTTGTTCAAATGGTTTTAGGACTGAAAAGCAATAGTACATGAATTCTGGAGGCATATTGCCAATGGTGTTCACCATTTTATCCACATCCATATGTTTGGCAAGATTACTAATTACCGTGGTATCTCGCCACCCATCAATGACTGGGGCTGTTGCAACATAGTTCTTTACGCTTTCTGGATGCAACGATGCATATGCTGTAGCAATTGTACCTCCGGTACAGTATCCTTGGAGTGAAATTTTTTCCGTAGATGATTCATTTTTGATATGTTCCACTGCCGAATCTAAGTATCCGTTTACGTAATCATCAAAATCCAAATATTTATCCATACTGGTTGGCGTCCCCCAATCCAACATGTATATATCAAACCCCTGTTGAAGAAGATTTCTTACCCAGCTTTTCTCCGGTTGAATATCTAATATGTGGTATCTGTTGATTAACGCGTATGAAATTAGCAATGGTGTTTTATGTTGTTTCTCAGTAAGTGACTTGTAATGCAGCAGTCTTGTTTTATCTAGCTCATGAACTATGTCATGCGGTGTTACTTCCAAACTGATTTCATCAGGGGCTGATGCTAATTTTGGAGCGTCAATAACATTTTTGCTAAATTTTAAAACTTCCTCCATTATCTTTGGATCTATTCTTGATTCGCTGCTCATTTTTTCATCATCTCTTTTTTCTTTAATTCTAACTCTATCTTTCCAACCCTTTTTTTAAGTGAATGAAGTTCTTTGTATACTTCATCAATCTCTTCTTTACTTGGAAGATTGACTGACTGCAATACTACGTTTGTAATGTTGTTCCAATGTTTTGTCAACTCAAGTTCTTTTGAGACTAGTTTTCCGTAATTTTCCCCGAATTTTTTAGAGTCAAATAATTCTGTAAAATCATTGTCAAAAATGTCTATCCAAATCCGTTTGAAGGTTTGAATTTGTTCTGCATCTTGAGGTACTTCAGGTGCCTTGAGATTGACTTTTTTTTGAGCAATTTCCCAAGCTTCTGCCAACTGCTTGTAATATTCTGTAAGGTATTGATTAAATCCCACCAGATCTTCATTGATTTCGATTAGCTCTGTAGTTACTTTTTTTGAATTTGCTGCAAACGCTCTCATGGGTCCTGTAGATGCTAATGCCTGTGGCTTACTTGACATCAAATGCATGATGTCTGTCCAAAATAATGACAAATGTTTGTAATAGTCTGTGGTATTCTTTGAGGAATCTTGTTGCACAAATATTCATTGTTATAGATCGCAATAAATAGTTCGATTACTAAACTAGATTGATGGAAAATATTAAGGATCTTGAAAAAATATGTCAGACAATTATTGCTTTAAACCCAAAAATGCGTTCAGCAAGACTCATCAATAGCAGGGGACATCTTACAGCTGGCGGTATGAAAGATGGCTTACTTTCGCTTGAAGCTCAAAAGCAAGATGAGATGATGTTCATGGAACTTGCATTGCGAGTTAGAATGAGACATGAATTTGATGCCGAATTTGGCAAAGTGCATTTTTCGATGTCATATCGAGACAAGGTAATTGTGATGAGTTTCCCACTGAGTAATGACGATGTATTGCTGCTGTCTTGTGAAAAAGAAATAGATTTTGGAAAATTGCCTTTTGATGTTCTTAAAATTATAGAACCACTCAAGAAATCTCCAATGAAGACTTTCTAATCATAACAACATGAGTGCCCCTCAAAAGTATAACTAATCACTTAGCATTTAATTAGAATGAGTACTGTTAACTTGACATGGTTCCATATGCTATTTTTGAGCATGTATAAATTTGATAAAAGAGTAACCTATTCATGGAAAAAGATGATGATAATTCCAAACATGAGCAACAAGAAGAAAAATTGTCCATTTGTGACATTATGAAAGAAGATACATCAGCGATGATCAAGAAAG
>CAJQMY010000019.1 GCA_905479565.1 uncultured Candidatus Nitrosopumilus sp. | reverse complement strand
GATGTACCAGCAGATGTGTTAATAGGAAGACTGGCTGATGTTTTAAAAACTGAAGATATACCTGCACCTTCATGGATTCCATTTGTCAAAACTGGAGCTCATGCAGATAAACCACCACAAGATAGAGAATGGTGGCAAACTAGATGTGCTTCTATTATGAGAAAAATTTACCTTAATGGCCCAATTGGTGTCAATGCTTTAAGAAATGATTATGGTGGTGGTAAACCATCTGGATATGGAGCTGCACATCACAAAGATGCTGGCGGTGCAATCATTCGTAATGCAATTCAAGGATTAGAAAAACTTGGATATGTTGAAAAAGTTGAGAAGAAAGGACGTATAATTTCTAAACAAGGAATGCAAAAACTTGATAGATTGGCAACTGAAATTCTTAAAGAACTGATTGTTGAAACGCCTCAATTAAAAATATACTCTTAGATTTAAAATGAGTTTTCCAGAATCCAACGAACCCCCTGTGGATAATACAAATCATGAATTAGCTGCACAAAAAGAGCAAATTCTAAAACAAGTATTATCTCCTGAAGCTAGAAGTAGACTAAATAATATCAAAATGGTAAAATCTGAACTTGCAGAGATGGTTGAACAGTATCTTATTGGAATGGCTACTCAAGGAAAACTCCCTGGTCAACTAACTGATGAACAATTGAAGCAAATTTTGCTCTCTACACAACAACCTAAACGAGATTTTAAGATAAATCGAGTTTAATATAGAAAAAATATAAATTTAGAAAGAAATTCTATCCATATATGAAGGCCGTTGTATATACAGAATATGCCCCAGATGATAATTATGCCAAAATCCTTAAAGTCCAGGATATAGATGACCCAAAACCAAAGTCAGATGAAGTAGTTTTCAAAGTGAAATCTGCCGCTCTGAATTATAATGATATTTGGGGAATGCGTGGAGTTCCAGTTGCAGTCCCATTACCACACGTATCAGGATCTGATGCTGCAGGAGATGTAATTGCTATAGGTGAAGATGTTAAAAATATCAAAGTTGGAGATCGAGTAGTATCTCACTCTAACATGTCATGTCGAGTCTGTAAAGCATGTACTGATGGCCGAGAATTTGATTGCATTAAGAGAACTATTTGGGGATTCCAAACCGGTCCAACTTGGGGAGCATTTCAAGAAGTAACTCATCTCCCTGAAGTAAACGTTTCAAAAATTCCTGAAGGAGTATCATATGATGAGGCAGCTGCTGCATCAATGACTATCTTAACTTCATGGCACATGCTAGTTGGCAGAGCCAAGATTACGCCTGGACAAACCGTATTAATAATGGGTGGTGGTTCTGGAGTGGGTAGCTTTGGTATTCAAATTGCTAAACTATACAACTGTGATGTAATAGCAACTGCAAGTCCAGACAAACTAGATAAATGTCTAGAACTTGGGGCTGATTTTGCAGTAGATCATAGAAAAGAAGATTGGAGTAAAGAAGTCTATAAAATCTCAAAAGAAATTGCAAAGACAAAAGGTGAAGCCCCAGGAATTGATTTATCTTTTGATCATATTGGTGAAACACATTGGAATCAGCAACTACAATTATTGAAGTACGGTGCAACCCTTGTTTCATGTGGTGCAACCACTGGATACAATGCAAAGACTGATCTTAGACATGTGTTTTTCAAAGGAACAAACATCTTGGGTTCAACACAAGGGACCAAAGCTGAGCTTGATCAAGCTCTTTACTGGATGGGTCAAGGAAAAATTAAAGCAGCAATTGACTCAACTTATACATTTGAGCAAGCAGCTGAGGCTCACACGAAGATGTTAACCGGAAAAGGAATGTTCGGAAAAATCTTAATGAAGCCAGAGGGCGTTTAGTCATTTAATGACCCAGCTTTTTCGAAGTCTTATTTTTGTTCCTGGAAATAATTCCAGATTCTTAGAAAAAGCAAAAACACTCCAAGCTGACATTGTTTGTTTTGATTTAGAAGACTCTGTTCCAGATAGCGAAAAAACAAACGCACGAAAACTAATCAAATCTGCATTAAAAGCACGAAAATTATACAAATCTTCAATTTTTGTTAGAATAAATTCTCCAGGTTCAGGTAAAATTTTATCTGATCTTAAGGAAATTGTTCAAAAAGGAATTGATGGAATCGTAATACCTAAAGTAAATAATGCAGAAGAAATGAAAAAAATTGACAAAATATTATCGGATTTAGAAAAAACTAGAAAATTAAAACCTATCCAAATAATCCCTTCAATTGAATCTGCAGAAGGAGTAGTGAATACTTTTGTTATTGCATCATTTGGAAAGCGGGTATCTGCAGTAGTTTTTGGTGTATTTGATTTACTAAATGATTTAGGAGTAGAGTATACAAAAGATTCTGAAGGAGAAAAATATTCTAGAAGGAAAATACCTGTCGATGCTCATGCTGCGGGAGTTGCAGTTATTGATGCTATCTGGCAAGATCTTAAAGATTTCAAAGGATTAGAAAAGGATTGTAAATTAGGAAAAAGTTTGGGATATACAGGAAAAAGCATCATTCATCCAGATCAAATACCTATAGTTCACAAATTATTTCATCCAAACAAAAGTGAAATATCTTGGGCCCACAAAGTATGTAAAATTTATCTTGAATCCACCAAGAAAGGCAAAGGGGCAACCACTGTTGATGGAAAAATGATAGACGAGGTTCATTTTAAGCAAGCAAAGGTGCTTCTTGAACTTGTAAAATAATAAATTTTTCTAATTAATCCTATTCACATGATTTCAATAATCAAAATATTATCATTTTTGGAATTTTTCATATATCCTTATATTAAAAATTTCATGCTAAATTTTCGATAGAAATGAGTAAACGCGTGACAATAATGATTGATGATGATCTTGATAAAAAACTTAGATTGCGTCAAGCAAAACTAATTCAACAGGAACAATCTTCGTATAGTTATTCCAAAGTTTTGAAATAATTCATATTTCTTAATTCTCATTTAATTAGAATAGATTAAAGATAATGAAATTCTCTAAATAAGAGATGGTAGATCTTCTTGATCCTTCAAGCCTGATAACTAGGATGTTTAATGCTGAAAAATATGAAGAGATGTATACATATTGTAAAGGATTACTGGAAAAAACTCCAAATGATATGCTTGCTCTACAAAATATCTCATTATCTTTGATTTATCTAAAAAAATATGAAGAATCCATTAATTACTGTAATAAAGTTCTAGAAATAAAAAATTCTGATACATATGCTTTAAAAAATAAGATTTTTGCTCTTGAAAATTTGAAACAATATGAACAAGTTTTAGAATTATGTAATCAAGTACTTTTAACTAATTCAAAAGATACGTGGACTCTAAACAGTATGGGGTTGTCTCTAAATGAATTAAATCGTCATCAAGAAGCTCTTGAATGCTATGATAAATCTCTTCTAATAGATCCAAACGATATTACGGCTTTAATGAATAAAGCAATTTCATTAAGCCATTTAGGAAATTATAATGATGCTATAGATTACTATGATAAAGCTCAAATGGTTGATCCAAAATTAAAAGAACTTCCACTTGCTAAATCACGATTATTTGAAAAATTAAAAATGAATGATGATGCATTTTTAGCTGCTCAAGGAATTCTCAATACGGATATGAAAAAAATCAAAGATGATGCAAAGGAAAACAAATGTTCTGTTTTTCATCAATTTTGTAATGATGAATTTAAGACGTTTAATTCTGAATAAGTTTTACAGATAACACTAGTTTTCCTAAATACATGAAGAATTTTATAGATATGATTCATAGATGTTTTGATGTTTACTGGAATTGTTGAAGGAATTGGTAAAGTAGAAAAAATTTCTAAAAACACAAAAAATAGAAGTGCCATTCAGATGACTGTAAATTTAGGAAAACATGCAAAGGGCTTAAAAATTGGACAAAGTGTTGCACTAAATGGTGTTTGTCTTACAGCAACTAAACTTTCTAAATCAAATTGTATTTTTGAAATGATTGAAGAAACCACTAAAAAAACTGATCTTGGAAATTTAAAGATTGGAGGTATTGTAAACATTGAGCGTAGTTTAAAGGCAGGTGACAGACTTGAGGGACATTTTGTTTTAGGTCATGTGGATGGAGTTGCAATTATTAAAAAAATTCTTAAAAAACCTAAAGAAGTACAAGTTTGGTTTGAGGTTCCAAAAAAACTATCTAAATTTGTAGTGAAAAAAGGTTCTATTGCTTTAGATGGAATTAGTTTAACTGTTGTTGACATCAAGAATTCTCTTGCCTCAGTATCACTGATACCTCATACTATTGAGGTTACAAATTTTCATACGAAAAAGGTAGGCGATAAAGTTAATATTGAAACTGATATTCTTGGAAAATATATCTTAAAGTAAAGCCAATTATCTACAACTTTAGTGGTAATTACTAATATTTTAGTAAACTTTATAATTAGATTAAAAAGTTTTTTCATATGTCACTTGATTCTGCATTGCAATCCTTGAAACGCGGGGAATTCGTTCTATTGTTTGACTCTGCTGGGCGAGAAAATGAAATTGATATGGTGGTAGCTGCAGAATTTGTAACTCCAGAACATATTGCAAGGATGCGTCAACATGCTGGTGGATTACTATGTATTGCAATCGAAAACAGTTTTGCAACGTCTCTTGATTTACAATATATGCATGAAATTCTTGCCGAGTCCCCAATTTCAAACAAAGAGATGATTATGGGGTTGGCACCTTATGGCGATCATCCAACTTTTTCATTGTCTGTAAATCATTATCAAACATACACTGGAATTACTGACAAAGATAGGGCATTAACAATTAATGAAATGGCTAAAATTTATGATGTAGAAAATAAGCAGAAAAAATTTGCATCATCTTTTAAGACTCCTGGACATGTTCCATTATTGATAGCATCCAAAGGTTTGTTAGCTGCACGTCAAGGACATACAGAGATGTCTGTTTATTTAGCACAAATTGCAGGTTTAACTCCAGTAACTGCAATATGTGAAATGATGGATGCTGAAACTTATGCCGCATTATCCGTGGATAAAGCAGAAAAATTTGCAAAACAAAATGGAATTCCGTTAATTGATGGAAAAGATCTATTAGAATACGCCAAGGTGAATTAGTTTTGAATATAGCAATAGTAGTTTCTGAATTCAATGAGGAAGTGACATCTAGGATGCTTTCTGTTGCCAAAGATAAAGCGAAACTAATGAAATTAAAAATATCTCATTCTTGTATGGTTCCAGGAGCTTATGATATGCCTATCATAGTTGATTCATTATTGCAGAAAAAAGACGTTGATGCCGTAGTCACTTTAGGTGCTATCATCAAGGGGCAAACAAAACATGATGAAGTAATTTCACATGCGGTAGCTCGAGCATTAACAGATTTGTCATTAAAATATCAAAAACCTGTCTCTTTGGGAATTTCAGGTCCAGGAATGCAGGAAAGACATGCTTATGCCAGAATTAGACCCGTTGCAGAACGAGCCGTAGAGGCAGTTGTAAGAATTACTGATGAACTCAAAAGGATTCAAAAATGATCCAACTAAGCATTTTAAAAATCACAGAATATGGTCCGTGGACATTAACTCTTGGCAGCGATAGAGAACATGAATTACAAATGCTACAAGCATCCATTTACAAAGAAGTACAAAGATTATTTTCTGAAAAAAACTGTATAGTCTTTCTAAATAGGGCAGATGAATTTTTTGTGGTTTCAAATGCATTGAATTTGGATGAGCATATTCAAATCCAAAAAACCCTTGAAAAATTATTTGAAGTTGGATTGACAATTTCTATCGGTTATGGCAATTCGCCTTTTGAAGCAAATCTTAAAGCGTATAAAGGAAAACAAAATAAAGTTATCTTAAACACTGAACATAATATCTTTGGTTTTGTTTATGATAAATTTGATTCTAAAGTTTCAATAATGCATTTAGATGTTGATGATCTTACATCCAGCCGAAAAACTAATTCTCCTTATGAAATTTCATCAATAATATTTGGATTGTATTCAAAAATGTCTAAATTCTTTTTAGAAAAAAATTCTCTTACCTTTTTTATGGGTGGCGATAACTTTATGGTTGTATCAACTGAAGAAGCAAAAAAATCTGTTAAAGACTTTATTAACCTTATAAAAGATGAAGATAAAATTTTATTGAATTGTGGAATTGGTAATGCAAATACTGGTAGAGATGCAGTAAAGTTAGCCACAAAATCCCTTGATACAATACGCGAAATTCGAGATTCAGGTAAAGAAAAACCTGAAGTTTATGAATTATCATGCTAATAAAAAATATCAGCATTTTATCTGGTCAAGAATTAGATTATGTTTCAAACACTGATGTTAGAATTCAAAATAATAAATTTAAAAAAATTCATTCAAAAATTAAACCACTTTTAAAAGAAGAATCGGTAGATTGTGAAGGACTCTTGATGATACCTGGGTTCATTAATGCCCATACTCATATTGGGGATTCTGTAGGAAAAGATATTTCTTTAAACAATACAGTTGATGAAAAAATTCATCCAGTTTTTGGAGTAAAATCAAAAATTCTAAAAAACACATCTGAGGAGATCCTGGGAAGTTTCATGAAAAATACTTGTTATTCAATGCTTAGAAAGGGTATTACCACATTTGCTGATTTTAGAGAAGGTGGTTTAGATGGTGTCATTTTATTAAAAAAAGTCCTTGAAGATGTCCCTTTGCGTTCAATTATTTTAGGACGAATGGAATTTTATCAAAATGCTACAGAAATTAAAAAAAATTCATTATTTCCAAGCGCAAAATATCCTGAATTGTCTGAATTACTCAAAAAATGTGATGGCATCGGTGTCAGCGGTGCAAATGAAAACAGTAATTCTGTATTGAATTATTATTCAAAAATTTCAAAAATTAGAGCAATTCATTCCGCTGAAACTAAACAAAGTATTACTCGATCAAAAAAAATAACTGGAAAATCAGAAACGATTAGGGCATTAGCTCTAAAACCTGATTTTTTAGTTCATATGACATATGCCTCGAAATCTGATCTCAAAATTGTCTCTAAAAAAACGAGAGGTATTGTAATCTGTCCTAGAGCTAATTCATCACTTGCTGAAGGAATTCCTGATATTGACTTAATGCAAAAGTCTGGCTGTATTTTGGCCCTAGGCACAGATAATGTCATGATAAACTCTCCTGATATGTTTAGAGAAATGGATTTTATTTGGAAAGTGACCATGGGATTGTACAAGAAAAGAATTGATGCTAAAGAAATTCTTAAAATGGCAACTGTAAATGGTGGAAAAATTTTGAATAAAAATGTTGGAAGTATTGAATCTGGAAAATTAGCCGATTGTATATTCTTAGATAAACATGCATTGGATTTAGAACCAATACATGATCCACATGTATCAATTGTACATAGAGCATCTGAATCTGCAATAAAGGCGGTAATGATTGGAGGAAAAATAGCATATGGAAAAATTTAAGCCATATGTAATTTTGAGTGCGGCAATATCTATTGATGGAAAAATTGCTACTAAAACAGGGGATTCAAAACTTTCTTCCAGTTCAGATCTTAATAGATTACATAATCTAAGAACAAAAGTAGATGCAATAATTATTGGAAAAAATACCCTAATGCGTGACGATCCTTTGTTAACTGTACGTTATAGTCGAGGAAAAAACCCTATCAGAATAATTTTAGATTCTAAAGGCGATATCTCTATTAAATCAAAAATTTTACAAACCTCTGCTAAAGTACCAACAATAATAGCCGTATCAAAAAAAATCACAAAATCAAACCTGAAGAAATTAAATAACTTTCCAGTTCAAGTAATTGTTTCTGGAGAAAAATCAGTCAATATCAAATCTCTGTTGAAAAAACTTTCAGAGAAGAAAATCAAAACAATATTAGTCGAAGGTGGTGGAGCGGTGAATTGGGAATTTATTAAACAAAATATTTTTGATGAACTGTTCATTACCATTTCTCCATTTGTCATTGGAGGAAGTGAATCAGTTTCATTTGTTCAAGGTAATGGATTTGATAAAATTTCTAAATCTCCAAATCTGTATCTCAAATCAGTTAAAAGGCTTAAAAATCATCTCGTTTTGAATTATCGAAAAGTGTAAGTTATTATACTTTATTTAAAGTAAAATTACAAGAAATTGGCAGTAAAAAAGAAAACCACAACAAAAAGAAAAGCAGCTCCAAAAAGAAAAGCAGCTCCAAAAAGAAAAGCAGTAAAATCAAAAAAACCAGCATTTGGAGGATATGCAATTAGTTTTGCAGGACGTTCTGAAACAGTAGAACAAGTCTTTGGTAAGAAACCAATTGCACCAAGTGAAATGACCAAAAAGATTTGGATATTTGTTAAATCAAACAGCCTTTCTAATCGTTAAACCCATATGTTAACGAATTATCGTTAACTAATTTCTATCTTTTAATTATTTTTTAAAAATGAATAAGATTTAGATAATGGATTTTATTTTCATTAATTATGTCTACTACTTCATTAAGACGTGATCATGAATTAATAGAAAAAGTCATCAAGGCAATGGAATCCACTGTTCAATTACTAAACGATGGTAAGCAGATACCTGAATCCATCTTATTGCCTGTTATTGATTTTTCAAAAAACTTTACAGATGTTTGTCATCATAGTAAAGAAGAAAAATCATTATTTCCAGCTTTAGAGCAAGCTGGTTTACCCACCAATATGGGGCCAATTGCTATGATGCTAATTGATCATCAACGTTCACGAGAAATAGGTGCAGAAATGGAATTGTCAGCCAAAGAATATCTTTCATCTGGAGATTCAACAAAACTAGTGAGTGATATGCGTCAATATGTCGAGCACATTACTGAACATTTGTGGAAAGAGAATAATAAATTATTCATGATGGCAGAGGCAAGATTACAATATGTTTCAAAAAAAATTGACAAAGAATTAACCGAAATTGAAAAATCAAAGCTTGATGAGATTGGTAAAACTAGGGAACATTATGAACAACTAGCAGAAGATCTTGCAAAAGACGTTTCTCAGCAAAATAGTTGAATTTGACTCATAGTATATTTGGTCAAGTAATAACAGTAAGAAAATTTACTCATGGGGATGTTGAATTTGATTTTTACCATGAAGATGAAATTATTACCTATGGATATTCGTCAGATCCTAACAGATTGGGAAATTTTCCTAAAGATCTTATCGAAATTTTGGTATCCACTCTAGCTACCGATGTCTGTGTTGAGATTTTTTTTGGAGATGATGGAAATCCAACACACGTTGAATTGGAAGAATGTGATGATGAAGAAGATTTAGAGGAAGATCTTGATGATGATTCTGATAGTTGATATTTCAGAATTAAAAAACAATCTATTCTACGTAGTGATGATGTGTTAAATTATCATAAAATCTAACTGATTTCAAATTTATAAATTCTAACATCCCATATCTTGATAATTCCCTTCCAAACCCACTATGTTTAATCCCTCCAAATGGAATTCGAGGATCTGAAATCACTACATTATTGACACTTACTATGCCTGATTCAATTCGTCTGGACATTTTATCTGCTTTAGTAAGATCTTTTGTCCATATGCTTGCACCAAGACCGAATTCACTCTCATTAGCTAATTTAATTGCCTCACTTTCGTTTTCAACAATTGTAATTGGAGCTACTGGTCCAAAAGTTTCTTCTCGTGCTATTCTCATATTTGGTTTAACGTTTCTAAGAATAGTTGGTTGGTAAAAGAATCCTTTTCTGTCCATTTCAGAACCTCCAAGAAGAATTTCTGCACCTTTCTCTTTTGCATCTTCAACTATTCCAGAAATTGTTTCTAATCCATCTTTACTTGATAACGGACCAATATCTGTTTCAATTGACATTGGATCTCCTATTTTGAGCTGAGACGTTTTCTTGATAAATAGCTCGATAAATTCATCTGCAATATTTTTTCCAACAAAAAATCTTTTTGATGCAACACAACTTTGGCCACAATTGATGAATCTACCTTTAACTGCTCCCTCTGCTGCCTTTTCAATAATTGCATCATCTAATACTATGAAAGGATCACTCCCTCCTAATTCTAAAACACATTTTTTCAAATGTTTTGCAGCTCTTTCACCTACTTTTGCACCTGCATTGGTACTACCCGTAAACGTAACTGCATTAACATCAGAATCAATTAGATGATTCGCAGATTCTACGCTTCCAACTACTGTTTGAAAAATTCCATCAGGCATTCCAGATTCGGTAAATGCTTTTTCAATTTCAATACCTGATTGCATTGTTACTCTAGATGGTTTCATTACGATCACATTTCCTGCCATTAGACAAGGAGCTGCAAATCTCAATGCTTGCCAATATGGAAAATTCCATGGCATAATTGAGCCTATTACCCCCAGTGGTTCAAAAGTCAAAAAGCTCTTTCTTGCATCTGTATTTAATACTTCATCAGAAAGAAAACTATCTCCATGATCTGCATAAAATTCTAAAGTCCATGCACATTTTTCAACTTCTCCGATTGATTCTTTGAGTGGTTTACCCATTTCAGATGTAGCTACTTTTGCTAGTTCTGTTTTATTTTTCTTCAAATATTCAACTAAATTGTAAATGTAACTTCTTCGTTTTTCATACTCCTTTTTCCATTCTGGATATGCTCTTTTTGCTTTTCCTACTAGTTCAAATACTTGATTCTTGTCCATTACAGAATAATTTGAAATGTCTTCACCTGTTGTTGGATTTACTGTAGTGATTTGACTCAAGGATCTTTCGAAGAACTACTCCTATTTATTCTAGTAACCTGTTTTTAAAATTTAAGTCTATCAAAATGTCTGTTGCATATCTTGTTTTATTTCATCAATTTTCTTTTGATACGCTTTTCTAGATTTATCGTTCTTTTTTAGATTCAAAACATTTTGGCATGATGGACATTTGAACATCCCATCAAGAGCACTTTCAAATGTCACTCTAGGACAATCTTCGTTTCCACAATGATAGAAATCTGATGCGTTTTCATAATCTAATCTTTGTTGTAATCTTTCATCAATTTTCTTTTTTTGATTTTCAATAAAATGCTCTACCTCTTCTCTTCTGGTTCTCCATCTGTAGACAAACCATCCTTTTCTTTCATCTTTAACTCTAATTCCAGTAATGAGAGATTTGCCAAATAGATCATACAATACTTTTCTTACCATATTGATTCTGAGGCCTGTAGAGCTAGCAATTTCTTCATCAGTAGCATCTTCGGCTTTTAGAAGAGATCTTGCCACTTTGAGATATTCATCTCCTCCAATCATTGAGGCTATTCTAACAAAAGGATCTTCATATTTATCTACCAACTCTAATGACTCCTGATTTTCTACTATTAATCCCTTGTTTCCTCTACTTGTACATTTTTGCCGTTTTTAGTAGGAATGATCTTTCTTTTTGCATTGGGGAACTCTTTTTCAAATTGTTTGCCTTTTTGGATACGATCTAAAAGAATTGCTAAAGCACTAATTTCTGAATGTGGCTGTCTGCCAATTCCAATATTATAGTCTGCTAATTCATAAATCTCCCTTGGAACTTTTTCAGCACCCACAACAATCAACAGATTTTCTTTATCTCCAATTTTCTCTTCAGTATCATTGATACTTTCGCCATACATTGACAGATGAACAACTTTGAAACCTTCATCTTTTTTCTTTTTTACAATTGTTTTCCATTTTTCAATAAACTCAACCTGAAAATTACCTCCCCAAGTATTGTTGATCTTTTCAATAGTATCCTTAATTTCTGGATTTACCTCTGTCATGTAAATTCGCTCTGCACCAAATCCTCTAGAAACAAGTGCAACATGCGTAGTTACTCTATCATCTCTTACGACACGTTGTCCAATTCTAACTACTTCAATTACCAATTGTTTTATTCACCTCCTCCCATGAATTACTTCTTGGTTTGTGATAGTTCTGACTTTCTATAGTTTCCTTGATTAATTCTTTTAATTGTGTGATATTTTTACCGGTTTTTGCAGATACTGAAATCAATTTTTTATTTTCAGTCAAATTGAGATATTCAATCTTTCGTTCTATTTCTTCGTTTTTTAACAAATCTAATTTGTTTAGAGCATAAATTATCTTGTTTTGTTCTACTCCTAACTCATTTAAAGTTCTCATACAACTAGAAAATTTCTTTTTCAATTCAGAAATTGAATCATTAATATCAATTACCAGAATGATTACATCAGTATGTTTCAATTCTTCCAGTGTTGATTTGAATGCATCAATCATGTAAGCCGGTAGTTTGCTTATAAAACCAACTGTATCTGCAATTAAAAATGGTTCTTGATCTATCATCACTCTTCGTGTGGTTGTCGTAAGAGTTGTGAAAAGTTCTTTACTTTGACCTTTTGTTTCACCTGTAGTTTTATTAAACAATGTAGTTTTTCCTGCAGAAGTGTAACCTGCAAGTGATATTGTTTTGAATCCCATTCTCTTTCTTCCTTGTCTGTGAAGCTCTCTTTGCTTTCCAGCTTTTTCAAGCTTTGATCTTATTGTCTGCATTCTATGTTTGATGTCATTATAATACACGTCAACCTCAAATTTCCCTATTCCCATAAATCCGGGCTGTTCCCCCATGTTTGCAAGCCTAACTTTCTCTTTAGCTCTCGCCATTTCATATCTCAACTGTGCCAATTTTACTTGTAATTTTGATTCTGCACTTGAAGCTCTACTTTCAAAAATCTCAAGTATTAGTCCCTCTCTATCTAATACTTCTCTGTGAAGAACTGTTGCAAGGTTATAGTTTTGGCTAGGTTTTAAAATCTCATCAAATATTATAACATCCGGCCTTAATTTCCCTGCAATTTCTTCTAATTGTTCTAGCGCTCCACCACTAATCCCGTATTTTGGCTTTTGAAGAAAATTCTGTTTAAGAATATGTACTACTTGATATCCTGCAGCTTCACATAGCCCCTTTGCCTCATTTATTGCGTCTTCCTGATCATATGTGATTAAAATTGTAGAATTCATTCTATTTCATTTTTTTAATTGAATCTAAGATAATTGTATTGGACATGT